>JANXSI010000548.1 GCA_025352765.1 Devosia sp.
CCGAATTGGCATAACCAACGGCGCGTCTGAATTCCTGTTCCGACACTCTGCCCCCCGGGGGGTCGTCCTGACCCGCGTCCGCCCGACTACATTCTGATGTCTGAATTAACTGAGAGTAAATGTCGGCAGCAGTTCCGGTACGAATGCGTACTGGATCATCACGTTTTTCGGCACAGCGCGGTTAGCGTGCGCCACCCGTCCGCAACAGAAAGGCCGGGACCGGGCCATCCGACCCGAAGGGCGAATCGGTTTCGGCGCTGCGCTCACGCGACGGCTTTGCGGCCGGCTGTTCGCGACGCGGCTTGGGCGGCCGGTTCTCCTGCGGCGGGCGAGCGGCGGGCGCTTCGCGCGTTGCCTCTGGGGTCGGCCGCTCGGCGGCCGGCTTCGGCGCCGCCTGGCGTTCGCGGGCCGGGCGAGGGGCCCGGTCGACCTTGGGCGAGTCGTCGCGCTCGGGGCGACCGCGACGCGGCCGGCTTTCGCTGGCGTCGCGCGGCTCGTGAACGTTCGGATCGTCGCCGGCACCCTCGACCTTCATCAGCGGGATATCGCGCTGGATCAGCTTGGTGATGGCGTCGAGGTACTTGCCGTCCGAAGGCGTCGCCAGCGTGATCGAGGTGCCCAGCCGGCCGGCGCGGCCGGTGCGGCCGATGCGGTGGATGTAGTCCTCGGCGTGCGTCGGGACGTCGAAGTTGAAGACGTGGCTGACGGCCGGAATGTCGAGGCCCCGGGCGGCGACGTCGCTGGCGATCAGGAGCTTCAGACGGTCCGTCTTGAACGCGTCGAGCGTTTCCATGCGGCTCTTCTGGTCCATGTCGCCATGCAGGCCGCCGGCCGAAAAGCCGTGCCGCTGCAGCGAGCGGGCGAGGGTCGCCACGTCGCGCTTGCGATTGCAGAAAATGATCGCGTTGTTGAGGCCGGTCGCGCCGCGGATGAGTTGGCGCAGGGCAGCGCGCTTTTCCTCGGGATTGGCCGACACTTTCACCAGCCGCTGGTCGATGGTTTCGACCACGGAATTCTGACGTGCGACTTCGATGCGGATCGGGTCGCGGAGGAAGCGACTCGTCAGCTTCTGGATCTCGGGGGCCATGGTGGCCGAAAAGAACAACGTCTGGCGGCGCGGCGGCAGCTTGGCGCAGATCTTTTCGATCTCGGGGATAAAGCCCATGTCGAGCATGCGGTCGGCCTCGTCGATGACGAGGATTTCGACGCCGCTCATCAGGATGCGGCCACGCTCGAACTGGTCGAGCAGCCGGCCGGGCGTCGCGATCAGCACGTCGACGCCGCGGTCGAGCTTCTTGTTCTGGTCATCGAACGACACGCCGCCGATGATCAGGGCGACGCTCAGCTTGTGGTTGATGCCGTATTTCTCGAAGTTCTCGTGCACCTGGGCCGCGAGTTCGCGCGTCGGCTCAAGGATGAGCGTGCGCGGCATGCGGGCGCGTGCGCGGCCGTTTTCGAGCAGCGTCAGCATCGGCAGCACGAAGGAAGCGGTCTTCCCGGTGCCGGTTTGCGCAATGCCGATAATGTCCTTCTTTTGAAGGACATGCGGAATGGCCTGCGCCTGGATCTCGGTGGGCTTTGTGTAACCTGCGGCGGTGACCGCGTCGGTTACCTTGGTGCTTAGGCCCAGCCCAAAAAAGTCATCTGGCAATGTGTTCGTCCACTCAGGGGTTGGGAGGAGCCGGCGTTGAGGCCAAGAGAAACGTAGGGTTTTGGCCGAGCGGCGGAGTGGTTCCCGACGGGCCGGGAACATAGAGGGAATCCCCCGTGAGTCAACGGGATTCCCTGGGGTTTGCTTAATGTAGGGAGAGTGACGTCAGATATCCAGATCGGTGACGAACTGCGCATTCTCCTGGATGAAGTCGAAGCGCGCTTCCGGCTTTGACCCCATCAGGCGGTCGACGGCGTCCTTGGTGCCTTCGCGTTCCTGTAGCACCCGGACCTGCAGCAGGGTGCGGCTTTTCTTGTCCATGGTGGTTTCGCGCAGGTGCACATACGGCATTTCGCCCAAGCCCTTGAAGCGCGTGATGTCGGGCTTTTTGCCCTTGAACTCGGTGGCGAGCAGCGCCTCCTTGTGCGCGTCGTCCATCGCATAGAGGATCTTCGACCCGCTGGTGATGCGGTAGAGCGGGGGCAGCGCCAGGTAGAGGTGGCCGTCGTCGATCAGCTTGGGCATCTCCTGGAAAAAGAAGGTCATCAGCAGCGAAGCGATGTGGGCGCCGTCGACGTCAGCGTCGGTCATCAGGATGATCTTGTCATAGCGCAGATCGTCCTCGCGGTAGCGATCGCGCGTGCCGCATCCGAGCGCCTGCACCAAATCGGCGATCTGCTGGTTGGCCGCCAGCTTCTCGCGTGAGGCGCCGGCGACGTTGAGCACCTTGCCGCGCAACGGCAGGACGGCCTGGCTGGCGCGGTCGCGGGCGCTCTTGGCGCTGCCGCCGGCGCTGTCGCCTTCGACGATGAAGATCTCGGCACCTTGCGCTGCGGATTGCGTGCAGTCGGCGAGCTTGCCCGGAAGGCGGAGTTTTCGCGTGGCGCTCTGCCGGTCGATCTCCTTTTCCTTCTTGCGGCGCATCCGCTCTTCGGCCCGCTCGATGGCCCAATCGAGCAGCTTCATGGCCTGGTTCGGAGAATTGGTCAGCCAGTGGTCGAAGGCGTCGCGAAGGGCGGTATCGACGATGCGGGTGGCCTCGGGGGAACTCAGCCGGTCCTTGGTCTGGCCGACGAATTCGGGTTCACGCACGAACACCGATAGCATCGCCGAGCACTGCACCAGCACGTCCTCGGCGGTAAGCGTTGCGGCCCGCTTGTTGCCCTTGAGGTCGGCGAAGGCGCGGAGGCCACGGAGGAGGGCCGTGCGCAGCCCCTGTTCGTGCGTGCCGCCCTCGGCGGTCGGGATGGTGTTGCAGTAGGACTGGACGAAGCCGTCGGCGAGGTTCCAGGAAATCGCCCACTCGACGGCGCCGTGGCTGCCCGGCTTGCCGTGCTGGCCAGAGAAGATGTCGTCGACGATGCGCTGTTCGCCCTCGATGCGCGCCGCGAGGAAGTCGCGCAGGCCGCCGGGGAAGTGAAAGCTCGCCTTTTCCGGGACGTCGTCCTTGGCGAGTTCGGGGTCGCACGACCAGCGGATTTCGACGCCGCCGAACAGATACGCCTTTGAGCGCGTCATCTTGAACAGGCGGGCGGCCGAAAACTCGGCCTTGCCGCCGAAGATTTCGGGGTCGGGGTGGAACCGCGTCGTGGTGCCACGACGGTTCTGCGCCCGCCCAGCCTCGATCACCTTGCTGGTCGGCTTGCCGCGCGAGTAGCTCTGCCGGTAGACGATCTGGTCGCGCACGACCTCCACCATCAGGTCGTCGCTGAGGGCGTTGACCACCGAGACGCCGACGCCATGCAGGCCGCCGGACGTTTCATAGGCCTTGCTGTCGAACTTGCCGCCGGCGTGCAGCGTCGTGAGGACGATTTCGAGCGTCGAGCGGCCGGGGAATTTCGGATGGTTCTCGACCGGAATGCCGCGGCCGTTGTCGACGACCGTGAGGTAGCCGTCGGCGCCGAAATGCACCTCGATCCGGGTCGCGTGCCCGCCGATCGCCTCGTCCATCGAGTTGTCAATGACCTCGGCGAACAGATGATGGAGCGCATTGGAATCGGTGCCGCCGATATACATGCCCGGTCGGCGGCGAACCGGCTCGAGCCCCTCCAGCACCTCGATGTCGGCGGCGGAGTAGGACGAGGTGGCCACCGGCGCGGCCGCCTTCTTGCGGGGGGTGGGCTCGGGAGCGGCGTTGTCGCCGAAAAGGTCGTCTTTGGGCATGCAATGATCTCGAATCGTCGACGGCTTCTAGCATAGCCGAACTGCGCTGTTGCTGCTCCGTTCACGTCGGCGGCGGATGAACCGAAACTGAATGATGCAGATCAAGCCAGTTCAGACGGCCCCGGCTATATCAGGGACATCAACCGCCCGTCAGGCCGCACATTGCGGCAAGCGGCGTCCGCTCGATGAACGGCAGATGAACGAGAGCTTCTATTTTTGTTCAAGCCGGGAACACTAAACCCCTCGGACGCTTCTAATCTCGGCAGCGGCTCCACCCCACAAGGAGACTTAACATTATGAATATCCTCAACACGCTCAAGACCTCTAGCAAAGCGGCCGTCGTCGCGCTCGTTCTTGGCAGCACCGCAATGGTTGCTCTGCCGGCGCAGGCGGCCAGCCCAACTCCCAGCTTCTCGTTCTCGTTCGGCGTCGGCAACGGCTTCCAGCCGCACCCGGGTGTGCAACTGCAGTTCGGCGACCGCGACTACTATGACTACTGCCTGAGCAATCGTCAGATCGTCCGGCTGCTGTCGAACGCCGGCTATCGTGACGCGCAGGTCGTCAAAGAAGACAACCGCCGCAACAAGGTGATCGCGATCGCCCGCAAGGGCAGCAACTGGTATCAGATGCGCGTCGACCGCTGCACCGGCAAGGTCGATCGCGTGACCAAGCTCCAGCCTCGCAACCCGAGCCGGCCCTCCAACGGCTTCAACATCACGCTGAGCTTCTGATTTATCCCGGCCGTCGGGCCGGATCTTTCGCTTCTCCCGGCACAACCTGGTTGTGCCGGGATTTTGTTTTCTGACAACGGGTTAGGTGTCAGGTGACCCAAATCGGCGCACCGTCTTTACCAA
>JANXSI010000563.1 GCA_025352765.1 Devosia sp.
GAAAGGGTCGAGCCGCATCTGGGGATGGGGCAAATCACCATCCTCGACCGGTACCCGGCGGCGGAAGCGGCTCTGGCACGCAAGAGCGGCGACGATCCGCGTGTGGCGGAGCGGTTCGAGGTCTATGCCTGTGGGGTGGAACTCGCCAACGGCTTCGGTGAGCTCACCGACGCGGCCGAGCAGCGGCTGCGGTTTGCGGCCGAGATGGAGGAGAAGGCGCGGCTCTATGGCGAGCGCTATCCGCTGGACGAGGACTTTCTGGGAGCGCTGTCGATCATGCCGGAGGCGAGCGGTATTGCGCTCGGCTTCGACCGTCTGGTGATGCTGGCGGCGGGGGCGAGCCGGATCGAGCAGGTGGTGTGGGTGCCGGTGGTGGAATGAGGTTTTTGTGACGGGTCGGCCTTGGTGAGCGGGGCCGACCTTCGAGCGTAGCCCTCACGGCCTTCTCACCTCAAATCGATCCACTGGATCGATCTGCCCTGCGGGACGGCCCGAAGCCCCCTCCGCCTCCTCCGGCGACACCTCCCCCATGCTGCGCATAGGGGAGGAAAGACGGATCAGGCCGCTTCGTCCTGTCGATCGGCGATGAAGCGTTCGATCTGGGAGGGGCTGAGGGGCTTGGCGAAGGCGTAGCCCTGCAGCGCATCGCAGCCCAGTTCGGCGACGATGCGGCCGTGCTCGAGGGTTTCGACGCCCTCGGCGACGACGCTGATGCCGAGCGAATGCCCGATGTCGACGATCGAGGCGATGAGCTGGCGCTGGCTTTCGGAGTCGACGACGGGCTTGACCAGCTGGCGGTCGATCTTGAGGCGGCGCGGCCGCAGTTTCAGCAGGCTGACGATCGAGGCATAGCCGGTGCCGAAATCGTCGATCTCGAGATCGATGCCGAGATCGCGGATCTGCTCGATGTTCCAGGCGACCATGTCGTCGCTCTCGTCGAGATAGATGGATTCGACCAGCTCGAAGCTGATGGTGCCCGGCTCGATGTCGAGCTTTTTGAGGCTCTTGATCAAATTGTCGTCGCGCAGCCGGCGGCCCGACACATTGACCGAGGCGTGGGGCACGATGAGACCCTGCGCCCGCCAGATCCGCATCCAGGCCAGGGTCTGCTCGAGGATCATGCGATCAATGGTGGCGACGACGTTGAGTTCCTCGGCAATGGGAAGGAAGAGATCCGGGGGGACGACGCCGCGGCTCGGGTGCTCCCAGCGGGCGAGGGCCTCGACGCCGGTGATGCGGTGGGTGCGGGCGTCGAACTGCGGCTGGTACCAGGCGACGAACTGGCCCTGCTCGATGCCGGTCAGGATGTCGTCGGCCATCTGCTTGGACGACAGGATTTCGGCCTGCAGGGCCTCGGTGAAGAATTCGGCGCGATTGCGGCCGCGGCGCTTGGCGCGATAGAGCGCGATGTCGGCGTCGATCATCAGGCGCTTGTCGTCGATCCTGGGGCCGCGCTGGTAGGCGATGCCGACCGAGACGCCGCAGCGGCACTCGTGGCCCATATAGGGCATGGGCGCGCGCATCTGGTCGATGACGCGGTTGGCAAGGCGGGTGAGGTCACGCCGGCCGTTGCGCATGGCGCTGACGATGACGAACTCGTCGCCACCAATGCGGGCGACAAAATCGTCGCCGCGAACGTTGGCGCGCAGCACCTCGGCGGCATGCACCAGCATGGCGTCGCCGGCGGCATGACCGAGCGTGTCGTTGATCTGCTTGAAGCGATCGAGATCGATGTGCAGGAGGGCAATACCGCTCTGCGGTTCGGACAGGGCCGCGCGCTCGCCGAGGAATTTATCGAGATAGCGGCGATTGGGCAGATGGGTCAGGGCGTCGTGCAGCGAGGTGTGCTCGATGGCGGCGGTGGCAGCGACGAGTTCGGCATTGCGCGCTTCGGTGAGGGCGCGGGCTCGCTCGAGGTCGTCGCGCACGGCGACGTCGGCCGTCACGTCCCAGTTGACGCCGACGATGCGCCAGGACCCGTCGCTATCCTGGTAGCAGGCGCCGATGGCGCGGATCACGCGGGTGACCCCACCCGGAAGCAGCAAGCGATACTCGGAGAGGTAGCGGCCGCGGAGGCGGACGGCCTCGTCGAACTCGTCGGTGGCCCAGGCCAGGTCGTCGGGATGGAGCGTGCTCTGCCAGTTGAGGTAGCCGCGCGGCCGACCATCCTTGGGCTGACCGTAGAGGTCGTTCATCCGGTCATCCCAGAAGAGCTCGTTGGTGTCGATGTTGTATTCCCAGACACCGACCTGCGAGGTGTCCAGTGCAAGACCGAGGCGGCGAGAGAGGACGTCGAGCTGGCGCTCGCGTTCGGCAAGAGTGCGGACATACTCCTGCCTGATAAAGATCATGTGGCGGGCAAAGAACAGCGGCACGAGCACGAGTGCCGCTGCGATCGCCAAGCCGAGGCGGAACAGCAGCGGATTGGGGAGTGCCGCCTCCCAGCCGCCCTGGGGACGGGCGATGATCTGCCAGTGCCCGGTGGGCAGCGAGACGTCGGCGACCACCGGCCGGTCCTTGAGAATTTCACCCGAGCCGTAGAAGATCGTCCCGGTCGAGCCGGTGCCGTCGCGGCCCTTGAG
>JANXSI010000581.1 GCA_025352765.1 Devosia sp.
ATTGTCTCCAACCTTGCCTTTGGGGACGCTGTTATGATCAAAGGCTCCAAAGGCGTTCGTCTGGCGTTGCTCGTCGACAAGATCAAGCAGCGTTTCGGCGTCCAGTCTTAAGGGACGGAGACCGGCACGCGAATGCTATATTTCCTCGGCCAGCTGGGCGAGAGCCTCACAGCGTTCAACGTCTTTCGCTATATTACCTTCCGCACCGCCGGGGCGGTGGTGACGGCACTGTTCTTCGTGTTCCTGTTTGGCCCCGGCATGATTGCGGGCTTGCGGATTCGCCAGGGCAAGGGCCAGCCGATCCGCGAGGACGGCCCCGCCGGTCACCTGCTCACCAAGAAGGGCACGCCCACGATGGGCGGGCTGATGATCCTCGCCGGTGCCGTGACCTCGATCCTGCTGTGGTCGAATCTCAGCAACATCTACGTCTGGGCCGTGCTGTTCGTGACGGTCAGTTTCGGCGCGATCGGCCTCTATGACGACTATCTCAAGGTCAAGCGGATGTCGCACAAGGGCTTTTCGGGCTGGCAGCGCCTCCTGATCGAAGCCATCGTGGCGCTGATCGCCTCTTATGTGATCGCGGCGATCACCGATCCGAAGATTTCGACCTCGCTGATGTTCCCCTTCATCAAGGGGTCGGGCCTGCAGCTCTCCTACTTCTTCTATCTCTTTGCCGGCTTCATCATTGTCGGCGCTGGCAACTCCGTGAACTTCACCGACGGCCTCGACGGCCTCGCGATCGTCCCTGTGATGGTCGCGGCGGCCTGCTTCGGGCTCATCGCCTATCTCGTCGGCTCTGTGACCTTCTCGGAATATCTCTTCATCAACAACGTTCCTGGCACCGCCGAACTTTCGGTGGTTTGCGGCGCGCTGATCGGGGCAGGTCTGGGGTTCCTGTGGTTCAACGCGCCACCGGCGCAGATCTTCATGGGCGACACGGGCTCTCTGGCGCTCGGCGGCGCTCTCGGCACGATCGCGGTCGCCACCAAGCACGAGATCGTCCTCGCCATCGTCGGCGGGCTGTTCGTGCTCGAAACAGTGTCGGTGATCGTCCAGGTCGTCTCGTTCAAGCTCACGGGCAAGCGCGTCTTCAAGATGGCGCCGATCCATCATCATTTCGAAATGATGGGCTGGACCGAAAGCCAGGTGGTGATCCGGTTCTGGATCATCTCGTTCGTTCTGGCGCTGATCGGACTCAGCGAACTGAAGCTGCGCTGACTCGCAGAACGCGACTCCTGCTCACTCCTTGCTAACCATCGCGGACGTACAGTCGCGCCTTAGTTCGCGTTAGGGAACCGCCGGGCAGGGCGGGACACATATGTTCGCACGGGATCGCAAGACTCCCATCGCCGAGTGGTGGTGGACGATCGACAAGCAATTGCTGTCGGCGCTCATGCTGCTGATGGCGGTCGGCATGTTCCTGAGCTTTGCGGCGAGCCCCTCGGTCGCCGAGCGGCTCGGGCTAAGTCCGTGGCATTTCGTCATCCGCCACGCCATGTTCGACCTCGCGGCGCTGCCCGTTCTGATCGGTGTGTCGTTCCTCAATCACCGGCAGGCACGGTTTGCGGCGCTCGGCGTGCTGATCGTCAGTACGATCCTGCTCTGGCTCACACTGAAGCTCGGGACCGAGGTCAAGGGCGCCCGCCGCTGGGTTTCGCTTGCGGGAAACACCATCCAGCCGTCCGAGTTCGTAAAACCGGCCTATGCCGTGCTCGCTGCCTGGCTGTTTTCCGAAGGGATGCAGCAAAAGGGCATGCTCGCCCGGACCATTGCGACGGCCATGCTGTTCGTCGTCGTCACCGGTCTGCTGCTGCAGCCCGACATCGGCCAGACGGCACTGATGCTGTCAACCTGGGCGGCGCTGATGTTCCTGTCGGGCATCTCCTGGTTCGTGATCGTGGGGCTGTTCGGTCTGGGTGTCGGCGGCCTGTTCGGCGCCTATTACGTCTTCCCGCACTTCGCCAAGCGTATCGACAGCTTCATCAACCCCGACGGCGGGGGCAATACATACCAAGTCGACAAAGCGCTGAACTCGCTGCTCGAGGGTGGCTGGTTCGGCCGCGGCCCGGGCGAGTCGATGGCCAAGAAGGTCATCCCCGACGCCCATGCGGACTACGTGTTCTCGGCAGCGGCCGGCGAGTTCGGCATCCTGTTCTGCCTCTGCCTCGTGGCGCTTATCGTCTTCATCGTACTGCGGGCACTTTCGGGGGCGCAGCACCAACAGACACTCTATGCGCGTCTCGCCGTTTCGACGCTCGCCATCCAGTTCGGCCTGCAATGCGCGATCAACCTCGCGGTTAATCTTAACCTCATTCCGCCCAAGGGCATGACGCTGCCCTTCGTCTCCTATGGCGGCACGTCGACCATCGCCATCGCCTTCGGCATGGGCCTGATGCTGGCGCTGACGCGGAAGCGTCCGGAGGAACGGATGGCGACGGGTCTGCCCGCGTATCGCCCCAGTCCCGTGGCAGTTGCTGCAGAATGAGCATCTTCGTCTTGATGGCAGGCGGCACGGGAGGGCACCTCTTCCCGGCCATGGCGCTGGCACAGGAGCTGCAGCGGCGTGGTCACATCATCCATCTGATGACGGACCACCGCGTCGCGTCCTACGGCGATGCTTTCCCAGCGCGCGAAATCCACGTCGTGCCTTCGGCGACGCCGTCGGTTGGCAATCCGCTGGTCTTTGCGACCGCTGCGGCCAAGATTCTTTGGGGGACGGCCGTCGCCTGGCAGAAGCTTCGCGCCATAAAACCCGACGCGGTGATCGGCTTTGGCGGCTACCCGGTGTTCCCGCCCTTCCTTGCGGCGCGCCTCTCGGGTGTTCCCGGGATCCTGCACGAGCAGAACGCGGTCATGGGGCGCGCCAACCGCGCGCTCGGTCGCTTTGCCAGCCGCATTGCGCTGAGCTTTGCCACGACCCAGCACGCCGATGCCTTCCTGGGAAAGACGGTGCTGACCGGCAATCCGGTACGCGATCGCGTGCGGACCGTTGCGTCCTCAGGCTATCAACCGCTTGATGCCGACGGCCCGATCCGGCTCGTGGTTTTTGGCGGCAGCCAGGGGGCGCGGGCTTTTGCCGATCTCGTCCCGCCCGCAATTGTCGAACTCGCGACCGAACTCCGCGCGCGGCTCCGGATCGTCCAGCAGTGCCGGCCCGAAGACCTCGACCGAGTTGCCGAGACCTATCGCAAGGCCAAGGTCAGCGTCGAACTGCAGCCGTTCTTTTCCGACCTGCCCGAGCGGATGGCCGCCTGCCATCTGGTCATTTCCCGGGCCGGTGCCTCGACCATCGCCGAACTGACCGTGCTGGGCCGCCCTGCCATCCTCGTGCCGCTGCCCGGCTCGATCGACGGCGACCAGAAGAACAATGCGCTGGTGGTGGACGCCGCCGGCGGCGGCTGGATCGCCGAGCAGGCCACGCTTTCGCCGCTTTCGCTCGCCAATCGCTTAAGCTCACTTTTCGGTGATCCGGCGATCCTTGCCACCGCAGCGGCAGCGGCCAAGACGCTCGGCCAGCCGCATGCCGTCGAACAACTCGCCGGCCTCGCTGAGGGGCTCGCGCTGGGGAAACACACCACATGAAGATGCCGCGCAATATCGGTCCCGTCCATTTCGTCGGCATCGGCGGTATCGGCATGAGCGGCATCGCCGAGATCCTGCACAATCAGGGCTACAAAGTGCACGGCTCCGACAGCGCGGAAAATCCCAACGTGCAGCGCCTGCGCGCCATGGGGATCGAGGTGGCGATCGGCCAGGCGGCAGAAAACCTGCGTGATGCGGCGGTAGTGGTCATCTCGTCCGCCATCAAGAAGGGCAATCCCGAGCTTGCGGCGGCGCGCGCCCGCGGTTTGCCGGTGGTGCGCCGCGCCGAGATGCTCGCCGAGATCATGCGCTTCAAGAACGCCGTTGCAATCGGCGGTACGCACGGCAAGACCACGACCACCACGCTGATCGCGACGCTGCTCGATGCGGCGAATTTTGATCCGACCGTGATCAATGGCGGCATCATCAACGCCTACGGCACCAATGCCCGCCTCGGCGACGGCGAGTGGATGGTGGTCGAAGCCGACGAGAGCGACGGCAGCTTCGTCAAACTGCCTGCGGACGTTGCGGTCGTCACCAACATCGATCCCGAGCACCTCGACCACTATCACGACTTCGAGCACGTCAAGCAGGCGTTCCTGACCTTCGTCGAGAACGTGCCATTCTATGGCTTCGCCGTGATGTGCACCGATCACCCGGTCGTGCAGGAGATGGTGGGACTCGTGCGCGACCGCCGCGTCATCACCTACGGCCGCAATCCGCAGGCCGACGTGCGCCTCGTCGATCTCGAGGTGATCGACGGGCAGAGCCACTTTGCCGTCGAGATCCGTGACCGCATCCGCATGACGCATCTGCGCATCGAGGGCCTGGTGCTGCCGATGCCCGGCGAGCACAATGCCCTCAACGCCACGGCCGCCATTGCTGTGGCCGACCAGTTGAAGGTTCCGGCCGAGGCGATCCGCAAGGGGCTCGCCGGTTTCTCCGGCGTGAAACGGCGTTTCACCAAAACCGGAGTTGTTGGCGGCGTTACCGTCATCGACGACTATGGGCACCATCCGGTCGAAATCTCAGCCGTGCTCAGGGCGGCGCGGCAATCGACCAAGCGCGACGTGATCGCCGTGGTGCAGCCACACCGCTATTCGCGCCTCCACGACCTCTTCAACGAATTTGCCACCTGCTTCAATGACGCCGACACGGTGATCGTTGCCCCGGTCTATGCCGCCGGTGAACAGCCCATCGAGGGCGTGACGCATGAGGAACTGGTGAGCCGCATCCGGGCGCGCGGGCATCGCGATGCCCGCGTCGTCGATCGGTTCGAGGCGCTGGCGCCATTGCTCGCGAGCCGGGTCGAAGCGGGCGACTACGTCGTCATGTTGGGAGCTGGCAACATCACCCAGTGGGCGGCGGCGCTGCCGGCCGAGCTCGGCAAGCTCATGGGCAAGGAGCCCGAACTCCCGTGAGCTGGCCCGACCTCATCCCAGATCTGCAGCCCTGGATCGGCGAGGTGCGCGGCCGGCTGATCGCCAACCAGCCGCTCAGCGAAATCGTCTGGTTCCGTGTTGGCGGGCCAGCGCAGCTGTTCTTCCAGCCGGCCGACGAGGCGGATCTCGCTTTCTTCCTCAACAACCTGCCGGCCGCGATCAAGGTCACGGTGATCGGCCTTGGTTCGAACCTGCTGATCCGGGACGGCGGTATCGACGGCGTGGTGATCCGAC
>JANXSI010000600.1 GCA_025352765.1 Devosia sp.
TTTTCCGCCGCGCACCCCGAGATCGAACTGCGCATGATCTCGACCGGCCGGCTCGTCGACCTCGCCCGCACCGACATCGACTGCGCCATCCGCTACGGCGACGGGCACTGGCCCGACGTGCGGGCCGAGGCCCTCGGCTGCCGCCGCTTCAGCCCGGTGGCCGCGCCCGAACTCGCCGCGCGCCTCAAACGGCCCGCGGACCTTGCCAAGCTGCCGGTGATCCAGGACGAGGCCGCGATGGTGAGCTGGCCGGCCTGGTTCGAGGCCGCCGGCGAGCCCGCGCCCGCGCTCGCCGGACCGCATTATTCCGACCCCTCGCTGGCCTTCGATGCCGCGATCTCCGGCCAGGGCGTGCTGCTGGCGGTCGACCGGATGAGCGAGGCCGCCGTCGCCGACGGCCGGCTGGTGCGGCCGTTCGCGATCTCGGCTGAAACGTCGTTCGACTACTGGTTCGTGATCAGCACGCTGCGGCGGGTGCCGCGGCAGGTCGCGGCGTTTCGCGACTGGCTCATCGCCGAGATGGGCTGAGCGCCGCGCTTACGTGCTGAGCAGCACCTCGACCCGCATCCCCTCGCCCGGCCTGCTGCGGATGGTCATCTGGCCACGGTGGCGGTTGACGATGTGCTTGACGATGGCAAGGCCAAGCCCGGTGCCCTTTTTCTTGCGGCTCGAATCCGCATCCACCCGGTAGAACCGCTCGGTGAGCCGCGGCACGTGCTCGATCGCCACCCCGGCCCCATGGTCGGTGACGGTCACGGCGAAATCATAGCCCAGCCGCCCTGGACCGAGCCCGATCTCGACCTGCCCGCCGTCGCCGCCATATTTGATGGCGTTGTCGACGAGGTTCTCGAACACCTCGTAGAGCTCATTGCGATCGCCCGCGACCACCGCTGGGCCCGGTGTCGTCAGCTCGAGCGTCACGCCGGATTCGGCGGCATGCTGCTCAAGGCCGTCGCACACCTCGGCGAGCAGCAGCTTGAGATCGACAGCGCCGGTTGGCTTGAGGTGCTGGCGCATCTCGATCCGGCTCAGCGACAACAAATCGTCGATCAGCGCCGCCATGCGCGAGGCCTGCTGCTGCATGATGCGCAGGAACCGCTCGCGCGCCACCTCGTCCTTGGCAGCGGGGCCGAGCAGCGTATCGATGAATCCCATGACCGAGGCGAGCGGCGTGCGCAGCTCGTGGCTGGCATTGGCGATGAAATCGGAACGGAGCTGCTCGAGCCGCTTGTGCTCGGTGAGGCTCTGCAGCGTCACGAGGAGCACCCCGTCGCTGCCCGGCAGCGGCGCCACATGAACGCGGTGCCAGGTTTCGTTCGGCACCGTCTGATGCAGTTCGACCGTCTGCGCAACACCGCTGCTGCGGGCGCTTTCGACGGCGCCGAGCAGCACCGGGCTGCGCCAGCTGATATTGAGCACCTGCCCGACCGTGATGCCGGGGAACTCGACGTCGGCCGCCCGGTTGCGATGGATGACCACCGAGCGGCGGTCGAGCAGCAGGCAGGGATCGGGAAGCGCATCGGCGAAGCTGCCGATCAGGCCTGCCTGCTGCTCTGACTTTGCCAAGACGACCATTCCGGGCTCCTTGCGGGGGCATTTACATAGAGTGCGGGAGGCCCCTTGTCACAAACGCAACCGCATTGCACGGTCCGAACAGGAGGATTTTGAATGTCTGATGACGCCGAGCCCAAATTCGATATCGAGGACCCCGTTCTCCCCAAATGGGTCAAGAAGGCGGCCCTGGGGTCCGGGGGCTATCCGTACCCCGACCGGCTGGACGATGCCGAATATCTCAAGCAGCTCAGAAAGCTGCAGCTCGAACTGGTCAAGCTCCAGTCGCACATGCTCAAGCACGGCAGCCGCATGGTGATCCTGTTCGAGGGCCGTGACGCCGCCGGCAAGGGCGGCAGCATCGACACCTTCCGCGAGCATCTCAACGGCCGCTACTGGGTGGATGTGGCCCTCCCCCGCCCCTCCGACCGCGAACGCACGCAATGGTATTTCCAGCGCTATGTCGACTGGATGCCGGCCGCCGGCGAAGCGGCTTTGTTCGACCGCTCCTGGTACAACCGCGCCGGCGTCGAGCCGGTGATGGGGTTTTGCACCCCCGAGCAGACCGCGGCCTTTCTCGACGAGGCGCCGCGCTTTGAGCGCATGCTGACCCGCGACGGCATCCATCTGTTCAAGTTCTGGCTGGCCATCGGCCGTGAAATGCAGCTCAAGCGCTTCCATGACCGCCGCCACGATCCGCTCAAGCAGTGGAAGATTTCCGACATCGACATCGCCGCGCTCGGCAAATGGGACAGCTACACCGACGCCGCGCACCGCATGCTGCGCATGACGCACTCGCCCGACACGCCCTGGCGCATCGTGCTGGCCAACGACAAGCGCCGCGCCCGCCTCGAAATCATCCGCAGCGTGCTCGAAGCCACCGACTATGACGGCCGTGACGAAAAAGGCCTTGGCGAAGTCGACGAAAAGATCGTCGTCGACCCCGACCGCTATATTTCCCAGCACAGCAACGCGTAGCAGTCGGGATTCCTTCTCCCGCTTGCGGGGGAAGGTGGCTCGTGAAGCGAGACGGAAGGGGGGAGCCGCTTGCTCGGAGTACGCCGCTCCCCCCTCCCCCGCCTGACGGCGGGACCTCCCCCGCAAGCGGGAGAGGGTCCCGACTGAGAGCGCAGCGCACCCCGTCCCTGACCAAACGATCAAAATTTTCCACACCTGCCTGCGCCGGCGTGTGTCGCTTGTTTGACAGGTTAACAAAAAGCGAATCAATTGCTCAAAGACCGGCAGCGCGGGGGAAAACGCAGGCTGCTGGAGCGGGTGCGTCAGGTTTTGGCCCGCGATCGGGGGTTGTATGGGCTACGCAGAGAGGCCGCGGCACGACGCGGATCTTGTTGCGCCAGTCAGGACGGTGAATGCGGCGGGCCAGGGCCCCTTCGCAATCGTCGTCGATCACGCCTCCAACCGCATCCCGGCCCGCTACGCCAATCTCGGCCTGCCGCCCAGTGAACTGGTGCGCCACATCGCGTGGGACCCCGGCGCGCTCGGCGTGTCGCTGCGGCTGAGCGATCTGCTCGATGCGCCCGTGGTGCACTCGACCGTGTCGCGGCTGGTGATTGACTGCAACCGCGAGTTGCACGTCAACGATCTGATCCCCGAAATTTCCGAATACACCGTGATCCCCGGCAATGCCGCGGTGACCGATGCAGACCGGGCCGAGCGCATCGCCTCGGCCTACCTGCCGTTTCACGCCGCGATCGACGCGCTGCTCGACGCCCGCGCTGCGGCGGGGCTCGAGACCATACTCGTGTGCATGCATTCGTTCACCCCGGTCTACAAGGGCGCCGCCCGGCCGTGGCCGATCGGCCTGATCCCGCCCTACGGCGAGGCCTACACCGCAGCGCTGCGCGATGCGCTGGCGGCCGACGCGCCCGATCTCAACATCGGCTGGAACGAGCCCTACTCGGCGCTCAAGGGCGTCACCCAGACGCTCGAACGGCACGGCGACGGGCGCGGCCTTGCCGCCACCATGATCGAAATCCGGCACGACGAAATTCTCGAACCAAACGGCGTGGCCCTCTGGGCTGACCGGCTGGCCCGATGCCTCACCACAGCGCGGGTCGCGCTCGGCGGGGCACCGGCACATCTCTCCTCACCGCTTCGCGGGGCAATACGGTTGGACGGAAGGGACTAACAATGACAGCTGAACATCACGAGGACAAAAAGATCCTCCACTCCATGGGCTATGCCCAGGAGCTTGCGCGGCGAATGAGCGGGTTCTCGAACTTCGCCATCTCGTTTTCGATCATCTGCATCCTGTCGGGCGGCATCAACTCGTTCGCGCAGGCGACCGGCTCGATCGGCGGCGCCGGTGCCGGCATCGGCTGGATCGCCGGCTGTATCGTTTCGGGCTTTTTCGCCATCTGCATGGCGCAGATCGCCTCGGCCTATCCGAC
>JANXSI010000612.1 GCA_025352765.1 Devosia sp.
TGGCACAGCCGCAATTCCATTGCGGGACACCGCCACCCGCCGCGGTTCCCAAAACGACAATGCTAAGCATGGCTGGAACCCGCGGCGGACGCGTGAAGCTTAGCGCTTCGCCGTGAAGTACATCGTGACTTCCATGCTCACCGGCACTTCGACGATCTTGGGCTTGTTCCAGGCCATAATATTCTCCTCGCAACATCGGGCATCATTGCCTCGACATGCGTGAGCGTCCGGCAAAGAACGGCGTTGCACAATCTATCGGCGCAATAGGTTGGACCTATCGGTTAGAGGACGGGGCGGTTTTGGTTAGAAATTGGCGAGAGCCGGACGATCGAGGAACGGCGGGGTCGACAGGATCGCCGGCAAGACGATCTCGGAGCCCACGCGCTGCAGAGTGTCGAGCAGTGTCGAATATGGTTCGAGACGACGATATTGCGAGGGCACGAGAGCGACGATCCTTCGCTTCTGCGCGTTGACGCGATAGAGCTTGATGCCGTCGAGCGCCGCCGCGCCCATCACGGTTGAAAGTGCGGGAGCCAGGCAGATTCCGGCACCGGCACGGACGAGGCCGACTGCCAGCTCGAAGCTGCGGCACTGCGCGGTGATGCGGTGAGCAGGGAGCATCTCGTCGTACCACTCCGCCACCCGGTCGGCGTGCCGCGTGCCGAAGATGAACTGGATCGAGCGGTTGATGAGAGCATGGTCCTGCGCGGACAGTTCCCGCTCGGGGTCCTCAATGCCGTCGAGTGACAGCGACTCTGGAACGACGAGGACATAGGGGTCTTCGGCCACCGGCACCTGAACGAAGCCAACTGCGTCTTCGGCGACGGAATTGGCCGCCAGCAGGCCCACGTTGATGCGCCGCCCATGCAGCATTTCCAGCACGTCTGCCGGGGCGCTCTCCTGAATGTCGAAGTCGGCGTCGGGGTAGATCGCCTGCAATTCGTGGATGGCCTGGGGAAGGATCACGCGCAGCACCGAGTTGATGCCGGCAAGCCGCACGGTGACGCGTTTGCCGTCGCTGTACTGGCTCAGTCCGTCCTCGAGCTCGCGCATACCGCGCAGCACAAGCTCGGCTCGTGAAACCAGGTAAGTGCCCGCTTCGGTCAGTGTCATCTCGCCGGCGCGGCGGTGGAAGAGCAGCGTGCCGATCGTCTGTTCGAGTTTGGACAATTGCTGCGACAAGGAGGGTTGGGCGAGACCGAGTTGCTTGGCCGCCTTGGTGAGAGTGTCGGAGTGCGCGATGGCCCAGAAGACCCGCAACTGGTGGACCGTCACCTCGGCGCGTTTTTGGCTCGCCGCCGAATCTCTCCGCCCGCTCGCGTCCACAGATGCGCGGCCTCCTAGGGCGAGCGATAGGCGTTGGGCGGTGTCATCCATGAGGGCGGGCCTGCTTCATGGCTTTAACGCTAGGGGGTGCCCTCAGAAGTCTTGCCTATGTTGAGGATTGGTATGCGGTCACCCACCAACAGTCGCGGTCAAGCCAGGCGGAGCCCCCCCACTCTAATCGACTATTCCAATGCTTCCTATTGGATGTTGCTCGATGAGCGGAGTCGATTCCGACGGCGAGGTCGGCGAGTGTGCGTGACGGGATTGAGGCAAGGGCCTGATCGGCGCTTTGGCGCGACCCATCATCCAATCGTTCCCAGGAGGCGCGATGTCCGAGATTGAGGCGAATCCGCTCCCCTTCGGCTGGACCGAGCACGACAACCGCTGGCTCATTCACGCCGAGACGCATGCGCGTCCGGTGCCGCCGCTGGCCGGCCCCGCTACGATCCGTCGGGTCACCTTCATGAGTGCCGATCGCGGCTCGGACCTGGCCCTGCTGCAGCGACGGATAGCCGATCTGGCAAATATTCCGGCGCAAAAGGCGGCAGGGGCACGGCAGCTCGACTTTGCGTGCGACGGGCACGCCATCGTGTGGGAGATGCACAATGAGTTCGCGACGCTGACGTGGAAATCGCCGCTTGGCGACACCATCACCTGGCCCAAGGGCATCGGGCTCGAGCTTCACTCCAACGTGGCCCTTGTCTCGGCCACGCGCGTCGACGTGATCGACGACAATGCGGTCGATCCCGCACGGTTGGGGCAGTTGGCGGAAAATAGCCTCTGCCACTCCGCTCTCTACGTCGGGCAGGCGCGCGTTGCGACCGACTTCGTCGCCGACGCCGACCGGTTCGTGAGCTTCGTCGTCGCCGCGCAGAGTTGCGGTGCCCAGCGGCGTGGGGTCATCGTCCGCCGCCTGCTCGAAATCGAGACCTACCGCTGCGTCGTCCTGCTCGGCTTGCCGGTGGCACGACAGGTCGGCGGCCGGGTGCAAGGCTATGAGCAGGGTTTGGCAGCGATCATGGCCCAGATCGGCGAAGGCTCAACCCCCGAGGCGCACCGGGCCTCGCTTGAGGCGCTGCATGCGCTGTCGGTTGGAGTCGGCCGGACGGTGGAAGAGACGACCTTCCGTTTCTCCGCCACGCAGGCGTATGGCCAGATCCTCGCCGAGCGCCTGTCGCGTCTCGGCGAAACGCCGATCGGGGAATCAACCACGGTCCAGCGCTATCTCGACAACCGGGTGCAGCCGGCGCTTGCCACCTGTCGCGCCATGGAGAAGCGGCTTACCGACCTTGGCATCAAGGTGCAGCGCTCGATCGAACTGCTCGACGCGACGATCACGGTCTCGATCCAGACCCAGAACCAGGAGGTGCTGGACACCATTCTGCAGACTGCCCAGAGTCAGTACCGGTTGCAGGAGACGGTCGAGGGACTCTCAATCATCGCCATTTCTTATTATGCGCTCGGAATCCTCGGCTATATCGCCGAGGGGCTGCACGCGTTCGTGCCCGTCGACAAGCCGCTGCTGTTAACCATCCTCGCGCCGCTGGTCATTCTTGTCGTCTTCTTCGGCATTAGGCGGCTGCGCCGGACCGTCCACTCCGGACCCTGACCGCAGCCACTGGCGGCTTCAACACCTTCGACTTTAGTATTGGGTTTTCCTATTCGAGGCATTGTGGTGTTATAGCCTAAGCGCGGGACTAGGCATGGATATCACACTCAAACAGCTGCAGATTTTTTAGGCCGTCGTGGTGGCCGGATCGATCACCAAGGCGTCGCGCCGGGTCGGCCTGTCGCAGCCGTCGATTTCCCAGCAGCTGGGCAAACTCGAGGAGAAGCTGGGAGCCCAGCTGATCCAGCGAAATCGCACCGGAATCATCAGCCTGACGCCGTCGGGCGAGTACTGGTTCAAATTGGCCGAGGAGATGCTCCGGCGGCTGGATCAGGCGGTGAGCGAGCATGAGAAGCGCTTCGTCAACAATGCGGTGACGCTGCGTATGGGCGTGCCGCCGACGCTGCGCGGGCCGTTCATCGCTGCCGCCGCCCGGATTGCCTCGGCGACGCCGGGCTTCGCCAAATTTGAGCTGCGTTTTTCCCTCACGAGCGGCGAACTGGTCGAGCAGTTGCGCCTGCATCAGCTCAATTGTGTCATCGTCAACGAGGACGCGATCGCCGACGATCGAAGCTCGTTCGCGGTCAGCGAACTCTTCGTCGAGCCGGTCGTCTGGGCCGTGCCGCGGTCGATTGCAGACGCTGAAATCGAGCAGGCGTTTACCCCGGGCAATGTACCGCGGGCCCTGGGCGGGGCGCTTGGGCACTATGTCGAGATCGACACCAACGTGCCGCTGCGCAGCAAGACGGAAGAATGGTACCGTCATCACCTCCCGGCGGCGACGCCGACATTTTCGACCATGACCGATGCGGCGGCGATCGACCTCGTGTCCGCCGGCCTTGCGACCACGCATTGTCCGTTGTCGCTGTTGCCCGGGCTTCCCGACGGTGTTTCCCGGGAGGTCCGCTACTTCCTGCTCGACGGCCTCTCGCGCCGGATCGTGCTTGCGATGCCCAAGCACCTGATGTCGCTGCCCACTTATTCGGGCATCTTCAACAAGATCGTTGCCTATGCCCGCGACGAGTACCGCCAGGGCAATCTGCTCGCGCAGACCGAGGAGTTGCCTCGTCCGGGCCGCGTCGTCGAAATTCCGCGTCGCGCCTGAAGGCGTAAAGGCCTAAATCGCCAGCTTAGCCAACCTAGGATAAGCCAATGGCCTTCATTGGCTTTCCAGGGAGTCCCGCAGGTTGACCTGCGGAAAATCGCGCTGCTACATGATTTTAAGGTCGTCGGGCAATCATCGGTGACCATCGCATAAATTTGCAAAATGACAGGAAGTCGCCTGGCGGCGGGCCGGCGCGGAGGAATTATGGTACAGACTGATGCGGCAATCACCACTCGTGGCGGTGCAGGAGTAGGGGTATGGATCTTCCGTGTCTTGCTCGTCGCCGGCGCCGCCTTCATGCTCTATTCGTGGTTCCAGCCGTGGTGGAGCGCTGACATCGCGGTCATACCCGGAACGAGCGACATGGTGCTGCATCCCTGGGGTGCGGATGTGGCAGGCACCGTCAGGGCCAATATTGATGAAACGGCCTTCGAGATGCCGTTCCCCGGGCTCTTTGCCGGCTTCATGTGGGTTTATCTGGGCGTGTGCATGCTGGCCTTGGCGGTCAGCCTGTTCTGGAAGGGACGGTTGCACCTTGGCCGGATCAACGTGTCGTGGGCGATGGTCTTCATCCTGCTTGTCGGCCTGTCATATGCAGCTGCTGTCGGACTGGCCTTTGGAATCGGCACGCTGAAGGCGGGCGCCTCGGGGGCCAATTTCATCGGAAAATCCAACGTCCTAGAACCCGGGTCGGGTGCCAAGCTCAAGATGGTGTCGCAGTTGCTGGTCGGGTACTGGCTGGCTCTCGGCGCCGGAGGGGCCCTGACGCTCCTGGGCCTGATTCGGTTCCTGTTTGTCCGCCAGCCGAAGGGCTAAGTCGGTCGCAACTGACGAGAGATGGCCCGTCGTCGCCCAGCGCGAGACGTGCAACGCCTTTTTCTTGTAGAACAATGGTCTTGCAGATCGCGGGCCCGGCGGTGCGTGCGGCTGTCGGACCTTTCCACTGGCGGGCGATGTCGGCTTTGATGTTCCCTGGCCGCGTGGCGCGACCTTGGCGGAAAACTGATTCGTGCCGCCCACCGCTGTCGGTATTGCGACGGGCCACGCGCCCATTTCTCAGTTGTCCAATCCGAAGACGCTGATGTGCCTCGAGCCGAGGTCGTCTGGACTCTCGCGGAACGGCCGACAGTCCGGCCGCGCACTGCTTCGGCCCCTGACCGACCCGATGCCAGAGCAGGGCCTGGCCTGACTTCGGCACGAGATCGAAATTAGGATGTCCTTATATTGAGGATTGGACCGGCCGGGCACATTGGCGTGCGAACCTTCGTGACACGGATGTGAGGCATCTGTTTTCTGAGGGAGGTACGTCAATGAGAATGGCGAAATTAT
>JANXSI010000627.1 GCA_025352765.1 Devosia sp.
TCGGGCTGAAAATCGTTGGGCATCAGCCATTCGGCGATGAGGTGCGGCTGGGTCAGCGCCCGCCACAGCTTTTCGGGCGGCGCGGCGAACACCCGCTCGACCACCACGGAGCGCGTTTCGGTCCCGGTCATTGGTCCATCCGCCGCAGCAGCCCCTCGAGATCGTCGAAGCGGCCCTCCCAGAAGCCCGCCATCTGCTGCGTCCAGTCGAGCAGCGGCGCCAGCGCCCCCGGTTGCGCGCTGTAGTGGGTCTGGCGTCCCTCATGGCGGTCGCGCACCAGCCCCGCCTGCTTGAGGATGCCGAGGTGCTTGGACACCGACGGCTGCGAAATCCCGGCATGCGCCGTCAGCCCGCCGACCGTCTCTTCGCCGTTCCGGCACAGCCGCTCGAAAATCGCCCGCCGCGTCGGATCGGCCAGCGAACGGAACAGGACATCTGACGGCAGCGGCATGGGACCCATAACTCTCTGGCTATGGGTTAATTCATAGCCGCTCGGCTATGGATGTCAAGAGGATGCCAAACCGTCGGCGGCGGCCAGCCGATCGAGCCACTCCTCGAGCAGACGCTGCTCGCCGGCAGAGAGCACCTTGCTTTCGGGCAGCGCTGCGCGCAACGCGATCGCGGCCGTCGCCGGACCGGACTCGATGGGGGTAGGCGCATCGATGGTGATGGCCGCAATCACCGCCTCGCGCGCCAGCTGCAAAAGGTCCAGATCCCGCCGGTGGGCTGGCTGCTCCAGCAACGTCAGCACGGTGCCGGTTCCTGCCGCCCGTAGCAGCGCCAGGGCGCGGGGTTCGCTGACCCGCAATCGCCCGGCCCGGGCGATCCGCGCCAGCCGCCGCCGCAGCACGGCGTTGCCCGCTTCCTGGGCTGGCGACGGCGGGCCGGCATGCGGCTCGCCGTTCATGATCAGGAACACCGCGGGATTGGCGAGGCAGAACGCCATATGGAAATCCCAGCCCCGCCGCAGCTCCTCGACCGGATCGGGGTGCGGCTCGAGAGCGACCTTTTCGTCCACATAGGCCGAGAGCACATATTCGGCGACCGCATCCAGCAGCCCCGCCATGTCCCCGAACAGCCGATAGATCGTCGGCGCCTGCACGCCGGCCGATGCCGCCACCGCACGGGTCGTGGCCACATCGCGGCCGCCCTCCGCGAGGAGGCGCGCCGCCGCCGACACGATGCGCGCGCGTGTGTCGTCGCGGGCAACCTCAGAGTCTGCCAGAGGGGCACCGTCGTTCGTCATGCCCGACCATAGCCTTGGCTTGTTTCCATCGGTAGCAGAAACTTGTTATCGCGCATTATCTTTGATAACGGTCTTCTCGTATCATTGATAACGTCGGCGCCGGCAGGTCGTTGGCCGGCCGAGAAAGGGAACCTCATGATCATCGTCACGGGCGCTACGGGACAACTCGGCCACGCCATCGTCGAGGCGCTGGCTCGGCGCATGCCTGCGGGCGGGATCGTCGCCAGCGTGCGCGATCCGGCAAAGGCCGCCGATCTGGCGGCACTCGGCGTCGATATCCGCCACGGCGATTTCGCGCAGCCCACGAGCCTCGCCACAGCTTTCAAGGGTGCGACGCAGCTGCTGCTCGTCTCCTCCAACGCCGCCGCGACGGGCGGCGACCCGTTGGCGCAGCATCGCGCGGCGATCGACGCGGCCCGCGCCGTCGGCATCAGACGGATCATCTACACCAGCCACATGGCGGCGAGCCCCATCTCCGCCTTCCCGCCGATGCTCGATCACGTCGCGACCGAGGAGATGCTGGCCGCCTCGGGCCTCGCCTGGACGGCGCTCCGCAACGGCTTTTACGCCACGAGCGGCCTGACGCTGATGGGCAATTTCGCCCAGACGGCCCAGATCGAAGCACCGGCCGACGGCAAGGTCGCCTGGACTGCCCATGCCGACCTCGCCGAAGCGGCAGCCGCGATCCTCGCCGACGAAGGGCGCTTCGACGGACCCACACCGCCGCTCACCGGATCGACGGCGCTTGATCTCGCCGACCTCGCCGCCATCGCGTCCGATCTGCTCGGCCGTCCGGTCACTCGCGCGCTGATCACCGACGCAGACCTCGAGGCCCGCATGGCGGGGCACGGGGTGCCGCCGGCCCGCGCCGGCATTGCGCTCGGGCTCTATCGCGCCGCCCGCGCCGGTGAATTCTCCCGGCTCGACCCGACGCTCGAGCAGCTCATCGGCAGGCCGGCGATCGGCATGCGCGATGTGATCGCGGCAACATTGCCCGTGTAGTGCCCTACGCCACCTGGCCGGCGGCCCAGCCGCTGGCCCAGGCCCACTGGAAATTGTAGCCGCCGAGCCAGCCGGTGACGTCGACGACTTCGCCCACGACATAGAGCCCGGGCACGTCGCGCGCCTCCATACTGGTCGAGTTGAG
>JANXSI010000016.1 GCA_025352765.1 Devosia sp.
CCCTGGTCGTGCGTCACGAAGATGAAGGTGATGCCGAGCGAGCGCTGCAGCGCCTTGAGCTCGTCCTGCATGCTTTCGCGGAGCTTGAGGTCGAGCGCCCCGAGCGGCTCGTCGAGCAGCAGCACTTTCGGCTTGCCGACGATCGCCCGCGCCAGCGCCACCCGCTGCCGCTGCCCGCCCGAGAGCTGGCCGGGCTTCCGGTCGCCATAGCCGGCGAGCCGCACCATCTCGAGCGCGGCCTCAGCCTGCCGGTTGCGCTCGGCCCGCGGCACCTTCTTCAGCATCAGCGAGAAGGCGACGTTGTCCCGTACATTGAGATGCGGGAACAGCGCATAGTCCTGGAACACCGTGTTGACGTTGCGCCGGTAGGGCGGCACGCCCTCGACCCGGTCGCCGAAGATCTCGATATGCCCGGCGCTCGGCTGCTCGAATCCGGCGATCAGCCGGAGGCACGTGGTCTTGCCCGACCCCGACGGCCCCAGCATGGCAAAGAACTCGCCCGGCGCGATCTCGAGGTCGACCTCGTCCATGGCTTTGACGGAGCCGAAATGGCGCGAGACTTTCTGCAGGGAGACGGCGGCGGTCATCATTTCTTCCACGGGTCATCCCCGCGAAAGCGGAGACCTCCGTTTGAGGGACAAGCTTCAACTGCGCCAACAGGGTTCCCGCTTTCGCGGGAATGACCCGGTGGCTGGGGCGGACTCGCGTCCACCCCGGCCGACTTGGCTTTGTGTTACTGCCCGCCCATCACGCCGATATAGTCGCTCACCCAGCGCGAATAGGGCACGCACTGGTCGGCTTCCGATTTGCACTGCTGGGTCGGGGTCTTCCAGAAGGCGATCTTGTCGAAATTGTCGAAGCCGTTGGTGGCGCAGCCGGTATCGGTGAGCAGCGGATCGCCCTTGCAGGCGGCCGGCACCACCGGCACCGAGCCGAACCATGCCGCGACCGCGCCCTGTACGGCCGGCTGCAGCGAATGCTCGAGCCACATATAGGCGCAGTTGGGGTGCGCGGCGCCCGCCGCGAGCATCGTGGTATCGGCCCACCCGGTTGCGCCCTCGGCCGGCACGGTCGACGCGATCGGCGCGCCGCCGGCAACCAGCGTGTTCACCTGGTACGGCCAGCTGCCCGAGGCGACGACGCCTTCAGTCTTGAAATCGTCGACCTGCACGGTCGCGTCGTGCCAGTAGCGGCCGATCAGCGCGCGCTGGCCCTTCAGCAGGTCGAGCACGGCGGCGTATTGCGTCTCGTTGAGCTCATAAGGGTCCTTGATGCCGAGCGCGGGGTTCTTGGTCTTCAGATAAAGCGCGGCGTCCGCCATGTAGATCGGGCCGTCATAGGCCTGCACCCGGCCCTCATTGGACTTGCCGTCCGGCAGGTCCATCTTCTCGAAGACGACATTCCAGCTCGTCGGCGCACTCTTGAACACGCCGGTGTTGTACATAAGGACGTTGGGGCCCCACTGGTACGGCACGCCATAATGCTTGCCGTCGACGGTGAACCACGGCGCGTCCTTGAGCCGGTCGTCGACGGTTTTCCAGCTGGGGATCAAATCGGTGTTGACCGGCACCACTTTCTTGCCGGCGACAAGGCGCAACGAGGCGTCGCCCGAGGCGGTGACGAGGTCGAAGCCGCCGGTGTTCATCAGCGTGACCATTTCGTCCGAGGTCGCCGCGGTCTTGACCGCCACCTTGCAGCCGGTGTCCTTTTCGAAGCCCGTGACCCAGTCATAGGCCGGATCGCTCTCGCCGCGCTCGATATAGCCGACCCAGGCCACGATGTTGACCGCCCCTTCTCCCGGTCCGACGGCCGTCGGCAGTTCCTGCGCCAGCACCGCACCGTTCATCGCCGCCATGGCAAGCATCGCCACGCCAGCACGCAAAATGGATTTCATAACGCTTCTCCCTGTTGGCATTGGCCTCGCCCGCCATGCCTTAAACGGAGAGCCTAGCCCGGCGATTCGCTGCCGCCAAGGTGGGACACGCGGCTATCGCAGCGACGCGATCAGCCCGCGGAACCAGTCGCGGACCGAGCGAACCATCCGTGCGGCGGCCTGCCAGGCGGGTGTCGCCTTCACCCAGCCAAAGGCCCAGTCGCGCAGGCCCACCAGCCAGCCCATCAGCCGCGCGAACCAGCCGATCCTGGCCAGTTGG
>JANXSI010000099.1 GCA_025352765.1 Devosia sp.
CGGCTCGGCGGTTGGGGCGCGTCCCGGCATGTCGCGAGGCCCCAGGACCGTGGTGGTCGAAAAGCGCACGCGCATCGTTCCGCGCGGCGCCACCGGGTCTGCCCCGCACACTCCGGCGCCGCCGCATACCCCGGCCCCGCCCCACACGCCGCAGGCCTCTGCGCCCAGCGCCGCCCGTCCGTCGGCTCCGCCGTCGCGCAACGATGGCGGCCGTCCGCCGCTTCGCTCCAATTCATCGGTGCCGCGTCAGGCCGGCCTGTCAGCCACCGAAGCCGACGCCCGGGCCCGCGCGCTGCGTGAAGCCAGCGCTCGCCAGGCCGAAGACAATCGCCGCGCCCAGGAAGCCGAGGCCCGCCGGGCCGAGGAAGACGCGCGCCGCAAGGAAATCCGTGACGCCGCCGCCCGCGATGACGCGGCCCGTGCCGCCCGCAATGCCGAGGCCCAGACCGCAACGCTCGAAGCCGAGCGTGCGCCGGTTGCCGAAACCGCAAGTGCTCCAGGCGCCGCCGCGCGTCCCGCCGCACCGGCCGCCGCCCCGTCTTCGTCCGCGCCGGCTCCCCGGCAGATGGAGCCGCGCCGCCCCGGTGGCGTGACCCGTCCTCCGGTCAACCCCGACGCCCGGCGCACCGCCGGCGGCTTCAGCCGTCCGGGCGGTCCTGCGCCCATCCCGAACGTTCCGCCGGCGCCGCCCAACGACGCCGATGGCCGCCGCACGCGCACCGTTGCGCCCGCGGCCGGCAAGACCTCGGCCGACCTCCATGCCGCCGATGCGGAATCGGCCCGCCGCGCCACCCGCGCGACGCCCGAGCGTCCGGTCCGCAAGGCCGGCGAGTCCGACGCCTTTGCCCGCGGTCGCCTGACCGTCGTCAATGCCGGCACCGAGTCCGATCGCGATCGCGGTCCCTCGCTCGCTGCCATGCGTCGCCGTCGCGACAAGAAGATGGGCCGCAACCAGCAGGCGGCGCCCAAGCTCATCCGCGAAGTGACCATTCCTGAGGCCATCACCGTCGGCGAGCTCGCCAACCGCATGGCCGAGCGCTCCGTCGTCGTCATCAAGATGCTGATGGCGATGGACAAGATGGTGACCATCAACGACGTCATTGACGCCGACACCGCCGAACTGATCGCCACCGAGCTCGGCCACACCGTCAAGCGCGTCTCCGACGCCGACGTCGAAGCCGGCCTCTACGATCTGCCGTCCGACGACAAGGCCGAGGATCTGACCAGCCGCGCTCCGGTCGTGACCATCATGGGCCACGTCGACCACGGCAAGACCTCGCTGCTCGACGCCATTCGCCAGACCAACGTGGTGTCGGGCGAAGCCGGCGGCATCACCCAGCACATCGGCGCCTACCAGGTGCAGGTGAAGGGCCAGAAGATCACCTTCCTCGACACCCCGGGCCACGAGGCGTTCACCGCCATGCGCGCCCGCGGCGCCCAGGCGACCGACATCGCGGTGCTGGTGGTTGCGGCCGACGACGGCGTCATGCCGCAGACCATCGAATCCATCAAGCATGCCAAGGCGGCGGGCGTTCCGATCATCGTGGCCATCAACAAGATGGACAAGCCTTCGGCCAACCCGACCCGCGTTCGCACCGAATTGCTGCAGCACGAAGTGTTCGTCGAATCGATGGGCGGCGACGTGCTCGACGTCGAAGTCTCGGCCACCACCAAGGCCGGCCTCGACAAGCTGCTCGAAACCATCCTGCTGCAGGCCGAAGTGCTCGAACTGCAGGTGCCGCGCGACGGCCGGGCCGAAGGTCTGGTCATCGAAGCCAAGCTCGATCGCGGCCGCGGTGCCGTGGCGACTGTTCTGGTGCAGCGCGGTACGCTCCGCGTCGGCGACATCCTCGTGGCCGGCACCGAATTCGCCCGCGTCCGTGCGCTGCTCGACGACAAGGGCGAGCACAGCGAAGAAGCCGGACCTTCGACCCCGGTCGAAGTGCTGGGCTTTACCGGTGTTCCCTCGGCCGGCGACCGCTTCTCGGTCGTTGAGACCGAAGCCCGGGCCCGCGAGATC
>JANXSI010000161.1 GCA_025352765.1 Devosia sp.
CTTTCGTGGCAAAAGCTTGGCTCAAATCCGCTCTTGGAGGCGGACCCCAGATTTCATGAGATGCTCGACCCGACGATATGGCCTGATCAGGCATTTCGGGACCCATGGGTATTCCAGGTCGAAGGGGACGCCCGTTGGCACATGGTATTCACCACCCGCCGTTCGACCGGACCGCGCTTGGGACGGGGAACGATTGGACGTGCAGTATCGGATGATCTGACAAGCTGGTCCTTGCTACCAACCTCCTATGAAGGTGAGGAATTCGGCCAGCTCGAGGTACTCCAGATCTTTCAATTGGCTGGGCGCTGGTATTGCTTGTTCTCGACGATAGGGGCGACGACCAATCCTGAGTACCTCAGGGATCGAGGCGTGCCGCCGCTGTCGGGCACTCACTATCTTGTTGGCGATACGCCCTTTGGCCCCTGGCGCCTCATCGAAGATCAGTTCCTCGTCGGTAACGAGGCTTGGTCGATGTACGCGGGGCGGGTTGTTATCCAGCCCGACGGGGTGCCGGTATTTTTGGGTTTCGTGAACCTGGACGGCGACGGGAATTTCGTTGGCGGCCTAAGCAATCCGATCCCGGTGGCCGTGCTCGAGGATGGCAGGCTCCGGGTCGACGCATCTCACTATGGTGTAACTCTCACACCTTAGCACCGACTATCGCAATGATGTTTTACCGCAAAGTAATACGTCGTTCCATAGCATTGAAGGGTCGCTATCTCGTCATACCCGATTGAACTATTCACCCGAGGACAACTACCCGATAGGAAAGCTCTAGCTAGATCGTACTCGATCTGTATAGCGGCAACGAAGGCGTCGTCCCCGCAACAAGTGCATTAGTTGTTGGTGGAGACCAAAATGCCCCGCCCATTGCCCATCTCAACGAATGAAACACCGGCAGTCCTAAAAGCTCGCTCAATCGCGGTCAGCGATGAATTTGAAAGGCTCTCCGGACCAGCCGTCTCGAGTCGACGA
Organism: Devosia sp.; assembly: GCA_025352765.1. Classification (GTDB taxonomy): domain Bacteria; phylum Pseudomonadota; class Alphaproteobacteria; order Rhizobiales; family Devosiaceae; genus Devosia_A. The sequence goes on from JANXSI010000161.1 coordinate 976, forward strand.
ACTGTAGAGAACGACACTTCAGCGTACTCGGCAAGCTGCTTTCCAGTCCAATCAAGGAGCCCTCGGGCTGCTCGCACCTGAGCACTAGACAGTTTGGATTTTTGCGGCTGCGCTTCGACTTCGCGATCGAGCACCCGAGTATATCCGATCCAACCCCTTACTTCGCCGGAGCCATCAAGTAGCGATACGGCCTGAGATGAAGCGAATACATATTCGTCGCCGCGCCGCATTCTGAACTTCGAGTTATACGTGCGTCGGTTTTCCTGCGCGTTGGCCCAGGCTCGCTTCACCGTCTCGATGTCATCTGGGTGAACGAGGTCAAGTCTGCCCCAGGGCGTGGGGCCGCCGCTGTCACTTCCAACCGCGATACGCCATTGCATTATGTCTGCGACGGTACCGTCGGCATTCATCTGCCAAATCGCTACCCCGAAAAGATTGCGCATCGACTCCAAAATAGCCTCGCGAAGGAGGAAGAGCTCGTCTTCGAGTCGGCTCTCCGTTATGTCGAGAAACGCTCCGACAAACTGAGATTGCCCGCCTTCAGCCGAACCGATCAGTTTTCCGTGGCTGTGAATTGTCCTGAACTCGCCGTCCTCGCGCCGAATCGACAGCTTTCGATCAGCGAGGAACTTCGCTACCACGATCGGATTGGGGTGGCGCAGTATGGAGGAGTCACTACCCTCTATGAGCGCCGCTAAACGCTCAAGGTCTGGGGCCTGCGACGGCGACAAACCAAGAATGCGATAAACGCCGATGGACCAATCCATCTCGCCGGTTTCAAGACCCCAGGACCAAGATCCAATGTTAGCCTTGTCTTCCACGAGGTCTAAAATACTTCGATTTAAAGACTCTCTCCAGACGCTATTGGGCATGTCTCGTCGCTTTTCATCCGAGGAACTCTGCGCCCGAAGTTCAATAAATCGGCCCAATAAGTCTAAGCATTATCAAAGCGTTGAGCGAATTTAGCAAAGCGCGCGCAAAGGTTTTAAACGAAGAATCTCAATAAGCAAAGAGCATCAAAAGCTCAATGATGCCCATTTACCAACCGTAAGTCACTCGGAGTGGATACTAAGTGCTGGGAGTTCGGTCAGGATGGCCGTAACAGAACGCGGAGTGTCCAAAAATGGGTCTCGGTCTTTTCGGTAGGAAACTCGCCGGCAACAAATTGGATCACGCCACCTTGGAGGCGATTTCCAAGTCGCAGGCAATGATCGAATTCAGCCCTGACGGCACCGTGCTCACAGCGAACGCCAACTTCCTTGCCGTCCTTGGATACGAGCTTTCCGAAGTTGAAGGAAAACATCACCGAATGTTCGTCGAGCCCGCGTACGCCGCTAGCGCCGAGTATCAGGCGTTCTGGGAAAGCTTGCGTCGCGGCGTGTTCGACGCTGCTGAATACAAGCGGCTCGGCAAGGGGGGTAAGGAGATCTGGATTCAAGCTACTTATAACCCGGTGTTTGACGCGCGGGGAAAAGTCGCGAAAGTCGTGAAGTTTGCCACCGACGTGACCGCAAGAAAGCTGGCTGCCGCGGACGCTGTGGGGCAACTGGCGGCGATCTCGAAAGCCCAGGCCGTTATCGAGTTTAATATGCAGGGCGAGGTTCTGACCGCCAACGAAATCTTTTGCTCGGTCCTTGGCTATCACCTCGATGAAATAAAGGGTCGGCATCACAGGATGTTCGTCGACTCGGCTTATGCGGGAGGGGCGGAGTATCGCGAGTTTTGGGATCGCCTCGGTCGGGGAGAGTACCAGGCGGCCGAGTACAAGAGAATTGGCAAAGGCGGCAAGGAGGTATGGATCCAGGGAACCTACAATCCGATTCGAGACCTCAATGGAAAGCCGTTCAAAGTTGTGAAGTACGCCACTGACATCACGGCTAGGAAGTTGGCTGAAGGAATCATCGATCGCCTCAAAAATAGCCTCGCCCAAATGGCGGATGGTGACCTCACCGGTTCAATCAGCACCCAGTTCACTGGCCAGTACGAAGAGCTGAGAGTTGCTTACAACCATTCGCTCTCTCGCTTCGCTGAGGTGATCACACAGCTACGCACCACCTCGAGTTCGCTCAAGACCGCAACAGGAGAGATCCTTACTGGCGCTAATGACTTGGCCGAAAGGACGACTAAGCAGGCGGCCGCCATCGAAGAGACGTCGGCCGCGATGGAGCAGCTTGCGACCACCGTCATCGAGAATGCCAAGCGCGCTGAGTTGGCTAAGACAAAAGCGCATGGAGTGGCTGCGGCTGCGGAGCAAGGGGGGCAGGTCATGCGTGACGCCAACACGGCGATGGAGCGCATCACTACCTCATCGGCAAAGATCTCCAACATCATCGGAATGATCGATGACATTGCGTTCCAGACCAACCTACTTGCACTGAATGCCTCCGTCGAGGCGGCACGCGCCGGAGACGCTGGAAAGGGCTTTGCGGTTGTGGCAGTCGAGGTTCGTCGATTGGCACAATCGGCAGCAAGCGCCTCTTCGGAGGTGAAAATGCTCATTGAGCAATCGGCAAACGAAGTGAAAGGCGGTTCTAAGTTAGTCTCGGAAGCCGCTGAGAAGTTGTCGGCGATGCTAGATGGGGTGCGCGAAAACGCTGATCTGATCAACGGTATTGCGGTAGCTAGCCAGGAACAGTCGAGCTCAATAGAGCAGGTCACTGTTGCCATCCGACAGATGGATGAGATGACGCAGCACAACGCCGCGTTGGTCGAGGAAACCAATGCCGCGATCGAACAGACCGAGGTCCAGGCGAACGAGCTCGATGCGATCGTCGAGGTCTTTGTTACCGACACGACATCAAGCAATTCCAGTGGTCGCGCATCCGCAGTTAAGCCCGCCAAAGCTGTAGGCGCACGGCCAGTGCAACTGAAAACGAAGTTGGCTGCAAAGCACTACCTGACCAACGGGAACGCTGCACTCAAAGAAAAAGGCTGGAGTGAGTTCTAATGGATACGCAGAGCGACTTTCAGCTGAATGTTCCACCGGGTGTTGTGGCTCCCGAGCTCCCGTCGGCCAACCAATTTGTTACGTTTAGCGCCGGCAACAAGGCGTATGGTGTGGACATCATGGCCGTGCGGGAAATCCGAAGCTGGTCGCCGACCGTGGAGCTCCCGGATGGTCCCTTCGGCGCCCGCGGGGTGTTGGACATCCGCGGCAGCGTCGTCGAGGTCTACGACCTTTCAGCCATCCTCGGCGGCCCCTCTACTGATGCAAGACCCGGTCACGTAGTCCTGGTCGTTTCAATGGGCAAGACAAACGTTGGGATCTTAGTCGACTCGGTTTCCGATATCATCTTTGCCGAGAAAGACGACTTTCGCCCGGCCCCAAGTTCGACCCGTGATCGTTCGACTGCCAAAGTATCAGGCCTGGTACGCCAGGAGGATCGGCTTATTGCCATTCTTAACCTGCCAGCCTTGTTCCCGTCTTCCGACGAAATGTGGGTCGTCGAATAATTGGGCCCACAACAGCTCGATAAACTGACAACCGCGGATCGAGCACATGACCATATTGGTATCGTCCCTCGGGGCACTGAAAAATTTGCGTGACGGTAGCGCAGGCGCCGAACCTTGGCCCAGCTCCCCCGGCGAAACGGAATATCTGCGAACCCTCTTTGAGGTAGCGGCGGCCGGCATTGTGGTCCAGGCCGAAGACGGCAGGATCATCGACGCGAACTCGGAGGCGGAACGGCTGTTGGGGCTGAGTCGGGCCCAGATGATGGGCTTGGCGTCAATCGATCCTCGCTGGAAAGCAGTTGACGAGAGCGGTGCTGATTTACCTGGCGAACAGCATCCCGCGATCGTGGCCTTGCGAACTGGTAAGTCGATCGACGGTGCGGTCATGGGGGTCGAGACCGGCGGTGGCTTCCGGCGATGGCTGGAAGTCAACTGCCGCATCAGCACCAACCCTAACGGCGGGGAGCGGATCGTTGTTGCGAGCTTCATCGACGTCACGAAAAGTCGTCGCCGCGAAGTTGAGCTCACGGTCACTACGGATTTCGTCAGGACGATCGCCGACAATATCCCTGGTATGGTGGCCTACTGGACCAAAGACCTTCGTTGTGGGTTCGCTAATCGGGAGCATGAAGTTGTTTTCGGTCGCTCGTGGTCCGAACTTGAAGGGATCGGACTAGAAGACCTGATAGGCGCTAAAATGTTCTCTCAAGGTAAAGCGCGGTACGAGGCCGTGCTGCGCGGCGAAAACCAAAGTTTTCAACGCACCGATGTTGGACCCGACGGGCGAGACACATTCCGATGGATTCAATACGTCCCGCATCGAGTGAACGGCGAGGTCCAAGGGTTCTTCGTTCTGTCGTCCGAT
>JANXSI010000163.1 GCA_025352765.1 Devosia sp.
AGCGTGCCCTCGAGGCCGAGATTGATGCGGCCGGATTTCTCGGTGAGGGTTTCGCCCAGCGCCACGAACATGAAGGGGGTCGAGACGCGGATGGCGCCGCCCAGCATGGCGATCAGCACGGTGACCAGCGGATTGTCCATCAGACGCGGTCTCCGGTGTTGGGGGCCTGGAAGATCTTGAAGCGGCCGTAGAAGGTTTCGGAGACCAGAAGGATCACGAACAGGATCCCCTGCAGCACGAGGACGGTCGCGTCGGGCATGCCCATGCGCCGCTGGACCACGCCGCCCGCCGCAGCGATGGCGCCGAAGAGGATGGCGACCGGGACGACCGCCAGTGGATTGTGACGGGCGAGGAAGCTCACGAGAATGCCGGTAAAGCCGTAGCCGGCGACTAGCGAGGCATTGGCCTGGCCGTGGATGGCGGCGACCTCGAAGAAGCCGGCGAGGCCGGCGCAGGCACCGGCGATCATGCAGCAGATGACCATCAGGGCACCGACGGGCAGGCCCTGCGCCTTGGCGGCGCGGGCATTGCCACCGGTCATGCGGGCGGCAAAGCCGAAGGTGGTGCGGCTCATCAGCACCCAGAGCACGATGGCGAGGACAATGCCGGCGGCAAAGCCCCAATGCACTTCGGTGCCGGGGATGTTGCCGATGCGGTAGGCATCGCCGATCGGCATGGTCGAGGGCTTGTTGGCCGAGGCCGGATCGCGCAGCGCGCCTTCGACGAAGAAGTTCATGATGGCGATGGCGATGTAGCTCAAAAGCAGCGAGGAGATGGTCTCGTTGACGCCGCGCGACGAGCGCAGCCAGCCGACAAAGCCGATCCAGATGCCGCCGGCTGCCATGCCGAAGATGGCCATGACCGGCAGCGTCACGATCGGCGGAACGCCGTTGCTGACAAGCGGGATGGCGATGGCGGCGGCCGAGAAGCCGCCCAGCACCAGCGCGCCCTCGCCGCCAATCATGGTCAGGCCGATACGGGCCGGGATGGCGAAGGCGAGGCCGGTGAGGATTAGTGGCGCGGCGCGCTGCAGGCTATTCTGGAGCGAGAACGACGACCCGAAGCCGCCAGTCCACACCAGTTGCCAGAACTGCAGCGGGTCCTTGCCGATGACGAGGAGGAAGATCGAAAAGACCAGTGCCGAGACGACGAGTGCGCCGACCGGGATGACCACGGTTTCGGCGAAACGCCGGAACTTCAGGCTGGAAACCCGTTTTACCGGCAGGATGGCATCGGCGGTTTCGGCGGTCATCTTGCTATCCTCATTGATGACGGGCCTCGCGGCCCAATCGCCTTCTCCCCTTGTGGGAGAAGGTGCCCGAAGGGCGGATGAGGGGTGGGGCAGCCAACCCCTCATCCGTCTGCTGCGCAGCCACCTTCTCCCACAAGGGGAAAAGGGGTCGGTGCTTGGGGCCGGTATTGAGGAACGCCCCTAGACCTTGCTTTTGCTTGGCGAGCTCAAGGTTCGCTCCGCCCCCTCCACCGGCTTCGCCGGTCCCCTCCCCCGCCTCGCGGTGGAGGAGCCCGACTGCCGGCTTCAGTGCATCAGGTGGTCGAGCCTTGGACGCCCTCCAGCAGCCAGCCCATGCCGTCGAGGTAGGGGTCGTAATTGTCGTAGTCCTTGTCCACGACGACGTTGCCTTTGTTGTCCTTGAGGGTGCCGGTGTAGATCTTGAAGCCGCCCTTGAGCGCCTCGATCGCGGCATCGGCGGCCTTGATGGCTTCAGGCGCCGCGCCTGCGCCGTAGGCGGTGTTGCGCAGCATGTCGTTGTTGTAGCCACCGACCAGGAAATTCGGGAGCGGCGTGCCGGCGGCGATGTCGTCGGCATACTGCTTGTAGATGGTCTCCCACTTGTATTCGGCGCCGGTAATGAAGCCCTTGGGCGCAAGCGGCGCCTGGCTGGCGTTATGGCCGCAGGTCTTGACGCCGCGTCCCTCGGCGGTCTGGATCACCACCTTGGGGCTGTCGACGTGGCAGGTGATGACTTCGACACCGGCATCGACCAGCGCGTTGGTGGCCTCGGCTTCACGCACCGGCAGGCTCCAGTCGCCGGTGAAGATCACCTGGACGGTGGCGGCCGGATTGACCGAGCGGGCACCGAGCAGCACCGAGTTGATGTTGGAGAGCACCGAGGGAATGGGCTTGGCGGCGACGAAGCCGATCTTGCCGGTCTTGGAGCTGAGGCCGGCGGCGACACCGTCCACATAGTGCGCCTGGTTGAGATAGGGGAAGTAGGAGCCCGCATTGGCCGGGTCCTTGTCCTTGTTCCACAGCGGCGCGGCGTGGCGGAACTGGACGTCGGGATATTTCTTGGCGAGTTCGACGACGAAGGGGCTGTAGTAGCCAAACGAGGTCGCGAGGATCAAGTTGGCGCCGTCGAGGTTGATCATCGATTCCATCGACTTGGAAACGGCGTCGGTCTCGGGCACGTTCTCTTCTTCGACGACGGTGATCCCCGGCAGGGCTTTCAGCGTGCCGACTGAGACGGCATGCGCCTGGTTCCAGCCGAAATCGTCTTTGGGCCCGACATAGACGATGCCCAGAACGACCGGCGTTGCGGCGCGCGCGAAGCCGAACGGCAGCGCGGCGGTGGCGAGAGAGGCGGCGCCGGCTTTCAGCAGCGTCCGGCGCGAAAAGTTGTTGAATGGCATGAGGGTTCCCCGTGTTTGCACCCATCACTCCGAAGCAAGCGATGTGCCACAGTCAGGGTGCGAGGAATTTCAGGGACTTGGCTCGTCGCAGGCTTGCCAGCGTGCCCCGCCTGATGCTTAAATATTCTGCGATGCTCAATTCTTGAGCACAACGTGCTGCGTTGCATACAATAGATGAAGGCCGCTTAACATGTGGGTTCCGATTGCCCTCAGCCGAGACATTCCGCGGGGCGTCACCCGGGCCGTCCACCTCGAGGGGCAGGAACTGGTGATCTGGCGCGGCGAATCCGGCAGCGCGCAGGTCTGGGAGGATCGCTGCCCGCATCGCGGCATGCGGCTCAGCCTCGGCTTCGTGCGTGGCGACAGCCTCAACTGCCTCTATCACGGCTGGGAATACGGCGCCGGCGGCAGCTGCGCGAAGATCCCGGCGCACCCTGACCTCACCGTGCCGCCGACGATCAAGGCCAATGCCTTCAGCGCGGCCGAGACCGGCGGCCTGATCCTCGTCGACCTCGCGCGCGCGGTCGGGCCGCCGCCGGTGTTCCTCGCCGGGCGGCCGATCGCCAGCCTCGCCATCATGAGCGACATCGGCACCGTGCTGGCGCTCGCGGGCGGTCTGCCGGAGGCGGGGGTGCAGGCGGTCGAGACCGAGCTCGACGGCGTCAGGCTGACCATCGGCTGGCACGTGCCGGGACCGGGCAAGCTGATGCTGCATGTCGTCGCAGTCGATCCGGGCAACGTCGAATCGCGGGCGCTGGTGGCGCTGCACCGGTTGCGGGCGCAGGCGGAAGCGGGGGTTGCCGCATGAGCACCGAAGCCGCCGCTCTCGACCAATGGTACGTCATCGGCTCGCTGCGGGATTTCGCACAGGGCGCCTCCACCCGACGGCTGCTCGGCACCGGCCTCACGGTGACGCGCCACGGCGAGAGCTTTGCCGTGAGCGCCGGCCGCCCCCTGCCGGTCCGGACCGAGTACGGGCATCTGTGGACCTCGCTCGGCACCCCGGCGCGTCCGGTGTTCGCGCTGCCCGAAATCCTCGAAACCGACCGCCGCTCGATCCATTGTGGCGCCGTGACGGTGCGGGCCTCGGGGCTCAGGCTGGTCGAGAATTTTCTCGACCTCGCGCATTTCCCCTATGTCCACACAGAGATCCTCGGCACCGAATCCAAGCCCGAGGTGGCGAAGTACGAGGTCGAGCAGCGGCGCGACGTCGATGAGTTGTGGGCGACCAAATGCGAGTTCTTCCAGCCCAAGGCGGCGGCCGCCTCAGATGAAGGCCAGATCAGCCAGTACATGTACCGGGTGGTCTCGCCGTTCAACGTGATGCTGTACAAGACGCCGCCGACGGCGCCCAACCGCTGGGACGTGATAGCGCTCTTCATCCAGCCGGTCGAGCCTGACCTGTCGATCGCCCACCCGTTCATGCTGGTCATCGACGACACCTCGACCGATGCCGAGCTGATCGGCTTCCAGCAGATGATCTTCCTGCAGGACAAGATCGTGCTCGAGAACCAGCGGCCGCGCCTCTTGCCGCTGCAGCCCGGCCGCGAGACGCCGACGCGCGCCGATCTGAGCTCGGTGCTGTATCGGCGCTGGCTCAAGGAAAAGGCGTTGACCTACGGCACCGAGGAGCGCACCGACCGTGTCGCTTGACCTCCACGACTATGTGCTGTCGGCGCAGTGCTACACGGTGCGGCTGATGCTGGCGCTGCTGGCGGTGCCGTACACGACGATCGCCGTCGATTTCTATCCGGGCGGCGCCGAGGCGCCGGTGCTGACCGATGGCGAGATCGAGCTGCGCGAGCCGGGGCTGATCCTGATGTTCCTCGCGCGCGAATACGACGCCGCCGGCACCTGGCTGCCCGCGACGGGCATCGAGGCGGTGTCGAGATGGCTAGCCTTCGCGGCCACCGAACTGGTGCCGCTCGGCGAGGCCCGCCTGGTGGCGACGCTCGGCCAGCCCGGCGACCTCGCCGGCCTCAACCGGGCGGGACGGGCGGCGCTGCGCAAGATCGAGGATCACCTGACGCTGCAGGCGCTCGCCGGCGACGACTGGCTCGCCGGCGAAGGCCCGACCATCACCGACATCGCAGTGTTCCCCGCAGTCGCCCTCAGCCACGACAGCGGCATCGGGCACGAGGACTTCCCCGCGATCAACCTGTGGCAGCGGCGGGTGCGGAAATTGCCGGGGTTCGTAGGAATGCCGGGAATCCCGGATTATTTTTGAGGGTGCGAGTAGTGAGGGTGGAGACGCCGCTCACCTTGGGCTCCCCTCCCCCCTTTGAGGAGAAGGGTTATGGGTGGCGGTTCCGTCACAGCTCCGGGGCTCGAAGTACCCCCACCCTCGGTCCCTCCCCTCAAGGGGGAGGGAGGCGATGGAACCGGCTGTCCGGGAGGGGTTACAATGGCTGAAGTCTCGTTCTACCGCAGTTCGAACCCGGCGCTCACCACTCCCGGCTCCTCCACCGCCTCGATCCGTTCGATGAGGGCGTCGAGCGGGCCGAGCGTGCAGGCCATCTCCAGCGCCCCAATCATTGCCTCGGGGCCGGCGGCGACCAGTTCGATGCGGCCGTCGGCGCGCTGGCGGGCCCAGCCGTCGATGGCGAGCCAGCCGGCGCGGTCGGCGACGAAGGCGAGGTAGCCCGGCCCGTCGAGCCGCCCCTCGATGAGATAGCGCAGTTGCACCGGCGCGCCGCCCTCGACGGCGGTCGAATAGTCGTTGAGGGCGCGGCCGGCCATCCTCGCTACGTCCCGCGACTCACGTGAGCTTGCCCGCATCGAGCGCGGCGAGGATCCAGTTGCGGTAGGTCTGGTCCTTGTCGGCGATCTCGGGCCGCACTTCGGAGGCGACGTCCATGAACCAGCGATAGTCGCGGCCCATCTCGGCGCCGCGGCGGGTGTGCATGTCGAGGGCGAAATCCGGGATATCGGGCAGCCGCTCGCCCATGCCGATCGAATGCTTGGCCCAGTTCACCATGTCGTCGGTGGTCCGGTCCTTGGGTCCCGACGCCATGACGCGGATAGCGTGGGCAGGAAACAGGAAGCGGTCGTGGCTCGGGCGCGGGTAGCGCTTATGCATCTCGAACAGGGTGTTGACCAAGATCGGCGCGTTGAGATTGCCGGCGCCCACATCCTCTACCGAGATCACGCCCAAGCGCGACCAGAGTATTTCCTCCATCTCGGGGCTGGTGACGTACATCTCCCAGGCGAGCAGCAGAGCATTGTCGACGAGGCCGCGGCGGATCGATTTCTGCAGCGCGGAAATCACCTCGTCGGCGGCAAAGCCATGCTCGGTGGTGGTGCGCTGCCAGGGATCGGGCGGTTGCTGGACTTTGGTCACCGGAGACCTCCGACCCATTCCGCGATGCCGTTCCAGAGCGGCGCGTAGCCGGTCCAGTCGACGAAGGGTGGCGGGGCCCAGTGCGGTCCGCAATCGGAGGTGAAGGCGACGCCCCTGCCCTTGCCGAACCGCCCCGCGACCAGCAGCGGATCGGCACCGACAGTCGCGACAAGCTCGGCATCGGATTTGGGCGCGACACGGTTGTAGCCGAGCAGCGCCGGCCAGTCGGAGGGCACGCCCTGCAAGATGGGGTGGGCGGCGCTGGTGACGACAGGCACGACGCCCTGCGGCGATTCCACCCGGTCGTCGGCGTGCATCAGGGTCACCGGCAGTACTTCCTCGACGGCGGTGCCGGCATACTGGCCCTTGGCATCGATGCCCTGGAAGGTCAGATAGCCGCCCACCATCACGAGGCCGCCGCCGCCCAGCACATAGTCGCGCAGCGCGTGCAGACGGTTGGGCAGAACCTTCGAGCGCACGAAAGTGTCGGGATGGAGCAGCAGGGTGTTGGCGCCGATGTCGCTGAGGATCACCGCGTCGTAGGCGCCCAGCGCCTCGGCGGTCATCGGGAAGTTTCGCGCCGCGACATGGCTGGGCTGGAACTCGACGGTCCAGCCATGGGCCTCGAGTCCGGCCCGCAGCCATTGCACCCCCTCGTTGTATTCGGTGGTGGTGAAGCTGTCGAAGCCCTTCTGGTGGATCGAGTGCGTGGTCCATGATTCGCCGGCGATCAGTACAGTCTTGCTCATCTCAATTTGTCCTTGTGGCGAGGCGCGGCGACCGATTGCCGCTGGATCAATTCGACCGGTAGGCGGGTAAGCCGCGTGGCCGGTTGCTGCGTCATCAGGGCGTGAAGCGCGAGGAACCCCTGGCGACCGAGAGCGTCGATTGGCTGCCGGATGGCCGTGACGCCAGGGGTGACGACGGTCCACAGCGACGTGTCGTCGAAGCTGACGAAGCTCATCTCGTCGGGAATGCTGATACCTGCCTCACGCAGCCCCTGGAAAGCGCCGAGCGCCAGATAGTCGCTCGAGGCGAAGATCGCGGTCGGCGGCCTCGGCTGGTCGATGATGTCGAGTGTCGCCTGCTTGGCGAAGGGCGGCGAGAAACTGCCGCGGCGGATCAGCGACGGCTCGAGCTCAAAGTGGGATTCGGCCAT
>JANXSI010000215.1 GCA_025352765.1 Devosia sp.
CATCGGCGCCAGCCGCGCCGCGGTCGACGCCGGCTATGCCGCCAACGACCTCCAGGTCGGCCAGACCGGCAAGATCGTCGCCCCCGACCTCTACATCGCGGCCGGCATCTCAGGCGCCATCCAGCACCTTGCCGGCATGAAGGACAGCAAGGTCATCGTCGCCATCAATTCCGACCCCGCGGCGCCGATCTTCGCCGTCGCCGACTACGGCCTCGTCGGCGACCTGTTTACGATTCTGCCCGAACTCACGGAAAAGCTCGATGGCTGAGGGTCGCGGGCGCAACCTGGCGCTGCAGGGCTTCGCCTTCCTCGTCTTCTTCGTCCTCTTTCTCACCGCCCTCGGACCGTTCGATTTCGACTTCCACGACGGCGACATGGAGGGCTCGTAGATCACTGCTTCCACCTATGCGGGGCTCCATCGCTTCGAATATGGAACGCAGTTCGTCTTCACCAACGGACCGCTGTTTCCGCTCTACCACCGCGAGGTCGCGGGCGAGCTGACCGGCTGGTACGTTCTGGCGCGCCTGGCGGTCGTTCTTTACCTTGCCACGGGCTTCGCGATCCTGAGCGGAACGGCCCGCCTTGCCGGGTGGATCGTCGTCGCCCTTGCCTTCGCGCTCGTCTGGCCGAGCACGACGGGCCAGGCCAATGACGCGCATTTGCTGGTGGTGCCGCTGCTGACAGCGATGCTGGCGCTCACCGAGCGTGCCCGCTGGCCGCTGCTGCTCGTCGGCATCGCGCTCTCGGCCGCTCTCGCGCTCGCGAAAGTCTCGTTCATTCCGTTCTGCGTGGGCGCTTTCCTCCTTGTCGACATCGCTTTCCTGTCGCGCCGAAAGCCGCCGCTGGCGCTTGTGTCCTATGTCGTCGCGAGCCTGGCCCTGTTCGTCCTCGCCGGCCAGCGCATCACCGACTTCGTGCCATTCCTCATCGGCAATTACGAGATGACCGCCGGCTATTCGTCCGCCCTCAGCCTTGATGGTAGCATGCTCGAATTCGCTGCCTGGCTCGTGGCGGTGGGGTTCGCCCTTGTCGTCACCGTCGTGGCCGAGGTGCAGGCGGCGCGGGCCGGATGGCAGCGCCCCCTGATCGCGATGCTGGTCACGCTGCTTGTCGTCGGGTTCCTGTTCATCGCCACCAAGGCCGCCTTCGTCCGGCACGATTCCCACTCCTTCGCCGGCTGGGGCATGTGGCTCTATCTCGTGGTCCTGCTCGGTCTTCCCGGCACCTTCCAGACCTGGCGCCTATGGGTGCCCTCGACCCTCTACGGGCCGCTCGCGGTCCTGTTCGCCGCCGCGATAGTCCTCTTTGCCTCGAACCCCTATTTCGTGAAATATACCACCTCCAGCCCGTCGGTTCTCGCCTATCAGCTCCAACAAGCCCTTGCCTTCGCAACGAACCCCTCGGCGTGGGTTGCACAGCAACAGCAGCGTTCGGCCGAATGGGACGCGCTGGTCCGCAGGGAGCAACCGCTGCCGCCGATTGCCGGACGGATCGACGCGATCTCCAACGTCCAGCAATCGATCCTCGCCGCCGGGCTCGACTACTGGCCGCGCCCGACGATCCAGGAGAACATGACGTCGACACCGGCCCTAATCGCCCGCAACCGCGCCTTCCTCGGCGGCGCCGATGCTCCCGGCACCTTGATGTTTGCCCCGGGGGCAACCGATGGTCGCCACCCGGCCTCGATCGAGGGCTCCCTCTGGCCCTTGCTCCTCGCCGACTACGCCGTCGACCAGCCGGTGCGCGACCAGTTGCTGCTGACGCGCCGTACGGTGCCGCTCGATATCGCCCAGTCGCCGCCGGCGACGGCCACCGCAGCATTCGGCAAGGAGATCACGATTCCGGCAGGCACGCAGCCGGTGTTCATGACGCTCGATATCAAGGAGACGCTGCTGGGCAAGCTCGCCGAACAGGCGCTGAAGCCGCCGCTCGTCCGCCTTGTCGTCACTTACGCCGACGGCAAGTCCGAAAGGTACCGGCTGATCCCCGGCATGATCCGTGAGGGCATGCTGATCTCGCCCACCATCCGGACCATCGACGACTACACCCGCCTTGCCCGCGGTGCCGACTTGGCAGGCCTCGCCGCTCCGGTGTCAATACGCGTCGAGACCGCCGGCCGATGGGCCTACGAGCCGGGGATTGCCGCGACGTTCACCACACTCACCATCCCGCGCAACTAGACCCCGACCCCGACTTCGCCCGCGACCTTCCGGATGTGCGCGAGGCCGCGGCGATAGCCGGGCACGTCGAAATGTTCGAGCATCAGCGGCACGTCGCGGCCCAGTTTGTCGATCTCGGTGAGATAGGCGCCATAGTCGAGATTGCCCTCGCCCGGCACCACCTCGTCGAGATGGAAGCTGATGTTGCCCGGCCCACCCTTGAGCACGATGTCCTTGGCGTGGCACGAGACGATCCACGGCCCGAGCAGCGCGAACGCCTCGCGGATCATCCTGCCGCTGTTGAAATAGAGCCGCGGCGAAATCACCATGTTGACCGCATCGATATGCGCGCCGAACGCCGGCCGGTCGATCGCCCGGATCAGCTTCAGGTAATTCTCGGCCGTGTCGGTCACCAGCCACGGCACCATCTCGAGGCTGAACTTGGTGCGCTTGGGCTTCACCGCGTCGATCACGTGGCGCGCCGTGTCGACCGCTCGCTGGAATCCCGCTTCACTCTGGTTGTCGGGGTGCGGACCGTAGTCGTAATTGTCGCTGAGCTGCCAGGGATCGCCCGCATGCCCGATCGTGCCGTGAAACGCCACGCACGCCCGCGCCCCCATCTCGTCGGCGAGCGCCAGCTGATGCACGGCGTAGTCGAGATTGGCCTTTCGCACCGCCTCGTCATGGGCGATGAGATTCTTCCACGCCCCACCCTCGGCAATGATCAGCTCGGCATCGGCGATGGCCTTGGCGATCGCCCGGACCTCGTCGGCGTCCTCGATCCGCACATTGGGCATGTAGGCCGCCCGGTAGCCGAACGCGACGTGCTCCCGCGCATAGCGCTCGGGGTCGCCCGCATAGTCGACCCCGTATCCACCCAGCCGAACCATCATCCCCTCCGTTTTATCGAATGAGGGAACGGCGGGCCTGAACTGTCAACTCGAAACTGGTCCGCGGGCATCGCAGCAGGTCCCCTTCTCCCCTTGTGGGAGAAGGTGGCGCGCAGCGCCGGATGAGGGGTTTCAACGATCGCGGATGTTGCCACAACCCCTCACCCCCCTTCGGGCACCCTCTCCCACAAGGGGAGAGGGCGAAGGAGCCGAGACACCGTTGGCCCTACGTCGCCGACCCCACGCCCGCCTGCGGGATCGCATCCTCGGGGATATCGTCGAAACTCGAATAGTTCATGTTATAGAGTTTCGCGTAGAGCCCGCCCTGCTTCATTAGCTGGTCGTGATTGCCGCTTTCGATCAGCGCGCCGTTCTGCAAGACGAGGATGCGGTCGGCGTTGCGGATCGTCGCCAGCCGGTGGGCGATGACGAGGCCCGTCCTGCCCTTCAGCAGGATCGCCAGCGCCTTCTGGATCTGCTGCTCGGTGTAGCTGTCGATCGAGGCCGTCGCCTCGTCGAGGACAAGGATCTTGGCGTCCTGCACCAGCGCCCGCGCAAAGCTCAGGAGCTGCCGCTGGCCGAGCGACAGATTGCCGCCGCGCTGCTCGAGCTTACTGTCGTAACCGCCCGGCAGCTTCTCGATGAACTCATGCGCCCCCACGGCCTTGGCGGCGCTGATCACCTGCTCGAGCGTCGCATCGGTCTTGGCGTAGCGGATGTTCTCGAGCACCGTGCCGGTGAACAGGAACGGCTCCTGCAGCACCATGGCGATCGAGCTGCCGAGCGAATCCTGCGTCACGTCGCGCACGTCGTGCCCGCCGATCAGCACCTGCCCCTGCCACACATCGTAGAAGCGGTGGACCAGCGCCATCGACGAGGTCTTGCCCGAACCGGTCGGCCCGACCAGCGCCACGGTCTCGCCGGGCTTCACGACAAAGCTCACATCTTTCAGCACCGGCTGATCCTGGCGATAGCCGAAGGTCACGTGCTTGAACTCGACCGAGCCGTCCATGTCCTTGCCGAGCACCACCGCATCCGGCTTGTCGACGATATCGACCGGCACATCGAGCACTTCCGAGATGCGCTGTCCCGAGGCCATGGCGCGCTGCATCACCGAATACTGCATGGTGAGCGAACGGATCGGGTCGAAGAAGCGCTGGATGTAGAACAGGAACGCCACCATCACGCCGATGTCGAGCGAGCGGTTGAGCACCATCTGCCCGCCCACCACGATCACCGTCGCCATCGAGATGCCGGTCAGCGTGTCGACGATCGGCACCGTCACCTGCGCAAACTTGGCGGCGCGCAGATGCGCTTGCAGGTTGGTCCACGATTTCTCGCCGTAGAGATCGAAATTGACCCGCTGCCGGTTGAGGCTCTGCACGGTGCGCACGCCGTTGATGCCCTCGGCGAGCGCGCCGTTGGCCAGCGAGTTGGTCTCGTGCGCATGCATGAAGCTGCGCTTGGCCGGCGGCAGCCAGAACAGCCGCACGATCAAGAGCGTCGGCATCGTCGCCAAGGTGAGAAGCCCCAGCCGGGCATCGAGGAACAGCAGCACCCCGACGATGCCGAACAGCAGCACGATGTCGCCCACCGACATCACCGAGGTCTCGAGGAACTCCTGCATCGAGTTGACGTCGCCCTGCAGCCGCGACATCAGCCGCCCGACCTCGGTGCGGTCCATGAAGCTCAGCGACACCTTCTGCAGCCGCGCCATCATCGCCCGGCGCATGTCGAACAGCACGTGCTCGGCCACCTCGCCGACCACCGATTCCTGGTAGTAGCTGGCGCCATAGTTGATGAGGATCATCACGCCGAACGCGGCGACGCACCACATCAGCACCTGGCCGTTGCTGCCGGCGGCCATGCCGTTGTCGATAGCGTAGCGGATGATCAGCGGGATCGCGAGCTGCGTCAGTGTGAACACCAGCACCGAGGCGACCGAGATGAAGATCCGGCTGCGATAGGGCCGGACGAACCCCCAGATCCGCCGCACGATACGCGGATCGAAGGCCTTGCCGAACACCTCTTCGTCCTCACGATGCGAGCCGACAACGGCGCGCGACGGGCGCTTGGAGCGATCTTCTTCGTCGACTTCGATGTCTTCGGCGGCGGTCATTTCACTCTCCCGCCATCAAGGGCATATCGGTCTCGGGCCGGACCTGCAGGTCATAAAGCGCCCGGTAGCGCCCGCCCCGCGCCAAGAGCTCGAGATGCGTGCCGCGCTCGACGATCTGGCCATCCTCGATGAACAGGATCTGGTCGGCATGCATCAGCGAGCTGAGCCGGTGCGAGATGACAAAGGTCACCCGTCCCTGCGCATAGCGGCGCATCGAGGCGCGGATCCGCTGCTCGGTCCCGGCATCGATCGCCGCGGTCGAATCGTCGAACACCATCACCGCCGGCTTCAACACCAGGCTGCGCGCGATCGTCAGCCGCTGCCGCTGCCCGCCCGACAGCGACACCCCGCGTTCGCCCACGATCGTGCCATAGCCGGAGGGCAGCCCGGCGACATAATTGTGGAGCTGCGCCGATTCCGCCGCCCGCTCGATCCGCCGGTCCTTGGCCCACGGGTTGCCGTAGGCAATGTTGTTCTCGATCGTCGTCGTGAACAGAAACGAGTCCTGCTGCACCACGGCCACCTGCCGGCGCAGCGAGTCGAGCGTCACCTCGGCGACGTTCTGGCCGTCGATGGTGATCGCACCGCTGCCCACGTCATAGTAGCGGGCGATCAGGTGGACGAGTGTCGACTTGCCGCTGCCCGGCGGGCCGACCAGGGCGATCGTCTCGCCGCGCCTGGCGACAAAGCTGATGTCCTTGAGCACGTCGTGCGTGGTGCCCGGATAGCGGAAGCTCACGTGATCGAACTTCAGCGTCCCCTCGGTGATCTTGAGTTCGGGGGCCGCCGGCTTGTCCTTGACCGCCAGCTCCATGTCGAGGAGCTGGAACAGCCTTATGCCGCAGGTCGAGGCGCGGGCGAAGGAATTGACCATCAGCCCGAGCTGCCGCACCGGCATCTGCAGGATCGTCATGAAGGTGAGGAACGCTGCGAGCGTTCCCACCGTGATCTCGCCGCTGATCACCTTGGTGCCGCCCACCCAGAGCACGAGGCCCATGGCGAGAAAGAACGAGAAGTTCATCTTCGAGGTGGATTTGACCCTGAGCGCCACGCGCTCATGCGCCAGTTCCAGCGCGCTCAGCGACGACTTGTCGAACTTTTCGAGCTCGTGCTCCTGCGCCGCGAAGGCGCGGACCACCCGCATGCCGCCGAGATTTTCGTCCATCACCCGCGACATCACCGTCAGCCGGTCCTGCAGCTCGAGCCAGGTGACCCGCAGCTTGAGCTGCACCATCGAAGACTCCCAGCCCACGAACGGCACGAAGCTGAGGCTCAATAGCCCGAGGACGAGGTCGGTCGAGATCAGGAGGTAGGCACCCACCCCGATCAGCACCGTCAGCAGCACCATGCGCACGAGGCCGGTGGCAAAGAACATGCGCACGCCGTCGATATCGAGAATGCCGAGGGTAATCAGGTCGCCCGAATGCATGCGGTCGTGAAACGAAAAGCTGAGCTGCTGCAACTTCTCGTAAGTCGCGAGCCGGAGTTCGTAGGCCGCGTGGTGCCCCACGGACTCGCTGTAATAGTTCTGCAGCAGGGTGAAGATGCCGCGCGCGATCGAGAACCCCAGCAGCAGCATGGCGGTGCCCCACAGCGCCTGCTCGGCGGCGACGCCGGCCGTGCCGCTGCCCAGGACGCCATGCGCCTGGTCGACGGCCCGTCCCAGAAGCCGCGGGATGAACAATTGCAGGGTTGCTGCAATGAAGGTCGAGATGATGCAGATCGCCACCTGCCAGGGATGGCGCAGGTTGAGGCGGGTGATGCGCCAAAGCGTACCCACACCTTTCCCCCAGCTCGCCTTGGCGACGTGAGAAAATGCGTTGGCGCGCCGCTTGGCGCTGGCCCGGTCCGAAACCACGGCAAAAGTCCAAAATCTGAGGTGTCCGCGACAGAACGGACGAAGGCAGGCACCTCCTCAGCGCCTGAGTCGTAAAAGTGTTAGGACACTAACATTCGGATTTCAACGCCGAATTCGGCAGAAATTACCGCCGTCAGCGAATGTAATAGCCTATTGTCCGCCGCTGCGGATTTTGCCACTGAGGGCTCGGGAGGCCTGCGGGAACGCCGATGGTCACGCTGAAGGAAATCGCCCAGGCCGTTGGCGTGTCGACCGCGACGGTCAGCCGCGTGCTGAATTTCGACCAGACGCTCTCGGTCACCGCCAAAAAACGGCAGGCGATCATCGAGACCGCCGAGGCGATGAACTACGCCACGCCCCGGGCCCGCAACCGGGCCAACGGCCAGGGCCTCAACAAGGTCGCGCTGGTGCATTTCCTGCGCCCCGACCAGGAACTCGTCGACCCCTATTATGTCGGCCTGAGGCTCGGGATCGAAAGCCGCTGCCAGGCGCTGAAGATCGAAACCGTAAAAGTCTACCACACCGACCTGCTGCCCGAGGCGACGCTGCTGCAGAGCGCCTCTGGCGTCATCGCCATCGGCCGGCACGACGATGCCGAGATCGCCTTTCTCCGGCGGCACGCCAAGCATGTGGTGTTTGCCGATTTCGCGCCGGTCAGCGACGAGTTCGACAGCGTCGAGAGCGACCTGATGCTGGCGACGCGCAAGCTCCTCCAGGCTCTCACCCAAATGGGGTACCGACGGATTGCCTTTGCCGGCTGGGTCGACAATCACAATGGCGTGCCGCGCTCGCTGCCTGAAAAGCGGTGCCGCGCCTATATGGACTGGATGACCCAGGCGGGCCTCTTCGACGAGCGGCTCTGCCTCACCGAGGCCAATACCGAGGAGAGCGGCTACCGGCTCACCCGGCAGATCCTGTCGGAGACCAAGCCACCCGACGCGCTGATCACCTGCAACGACAACATGGCGGTCGGCGCCTATCGCGCCATTCACCAGATGGGGCTGCGCATTCCCGAGGACCTCGCCGTCGCCAGCTTCAACGACATCTCGGTGGCGCAGTTCCTCAACCCGCCGCTGACCACCGTGCGCCTCCCCTCCGAACAGATCGGCGAGACCGCGGTCGAGTTGCTGCTCGAGCGGATGGCGGGGCGCGAACTCGCCAAGCGCATTACCCTCGCCAGCCAGATCATCTGGCGCGGCAGCACCCGGCACCCCGAACCTGTCTGACAGGTCGAAATCGCCGGAATAAATATTTACTGAAATATTGCGCCGCGCGCCCCGGCCCGCTAACAATCCTGTCTGACGAGGCAGGGAGGAACCTGTGCCTCGCATTGTTGGGAGGACTACATGAACCGCTTTACCACGGGCTGGCACCGTGCGCTCGGCGTTGCCGTCGCCGGCATCGCCATGATCACCGCATCCGCCGCGCTTGCCGCGAGCACCGTCACCGTCTGGTGCTGGGACACCAACTTCAATGGCGCCGCCATGAAGCAGGCCGCGGCCATCTACAACAAGACCCACCCGGACGTGACCATCAACATCGATGACAGCGCCTCGCAGGACGACATCCGCGCCAAGCTGCAGACGCAGCTCCTGGCCGGCAACACCCAGGGCCTGCCCGACATCGTGCTGATCCAGGACGACGTGGCGCAGAAGTACCTGCAGTCCTTCCCCGGCGCCTTCGAGCCGCTGAGCGACTCGATCGATATGAGCCAGTTCGCGCAGTACAAGGTCAAGCCGGCGACCCTCGACGGCAAGTCTTACTCGCTGCCCTTCGACTCCGGCGTGACCGGGCTGTTCTACCGCTCCGACTACCTCGATCAGGCCGGCTACAAGGCCGCCGATCTCGAGAACATCACCTGGGACAAGTTCATTGAGATCGGCAAGGCCGTGAAGGCCAAGACCGGCCACAACCTGATCGGTCTCGACCTCAACGGCTCGGGCCTCATCCGCATCATGATGCAGTCGGCCGGCAAGTGGTATTTCAAGCCCGATGGCTCGCTCGACATCATCGACAACGTCCCGCTGAAGGCCGCGCTGACCACCTATGGCAAGCTCTGGCAGGCCGACATCGTCAAGCCGGTGTCCGGCTGGACCGATTTCACCGGCGCCTTCACCTCCGGCGACACCACCGTTGCGCTCGACGGCGTCTGGATGACCGGTACCGTCAAGTCCAAGCCCGAGCAGTCCGGCAAGTGGGCCGTTGCCCCCATTCCGCGCCTTGATGGCGTCGACGGCGCGACCAACTTCTCCAGCGAAGGCGGCTCGAGCTGGTACGTCCTCTCCTCGGCTCCGGCCAAGGCCGATGCCATCGACTTCCTCAAGACCGTCTGGGCCGGCGACAAGGACTTCTACCAGGGCATTCTCGTCGGCCAGGGTGCGTTCAGCGCCTGGATGCCGGCCGTGGATGGCGACGCCTACAAGTCGTCTGACGCCTTCTTTGGCGGCCAGCCGGTCTGGAAGAACTTCTCCGAGTGGCAGGCCAAGATCCCGTCGATCGAGTACGGCACCTACACCGCCGAAGTCGATGCCGCCGTGGTTGCCCAGCTCCCGTCCATCTCCAAGGGCGGCAGCGTCGATGACGCCCTCAAGGCCATCAACGACCAGGCCGCACAGCAGATCCAGTAATTGATCAGACGTGCCGCCGGACTTGTCGGG
>JANXSI010000219.1 GCA_025352765.1 Devosia sp.
GGACTCTCCTCGAGGAGAAGGCGGGCGCCGTGATCGCCACCTCCTCGGATCCCCTGACGGTCGCGCCGGTCATCCAGCAGGTGATCTGGTCAGGCGCGTTCGTCGGAACCATCGTCCCGCCGCCGGCAACGCTGCTGCTCAACGCCCCGCAATATGCGACCGGCAAGGCGCTGACCGACGCCGCGATTGCCCACATCAACGGCAAACTGGGCGGCAAGGCGACCGTCGTGCTGCTGACGCAGGACACGATGGAGTATCTGTCGCCGCGGTTCACCGCGATGCGCGATGGCCTCGGGGCGCTGCCGGGCGTCACCATCGTTGCCGACATCGCCCCGCGCCCCGTCACCCGCGCAGGCGGATTCGCGACGATGAACACGATCCTTTCCGCCAACCCCAGCATCGATGTCGTGCTCGGTGGCGACGCCGTGGTGCTTGGTGCCCTCGACGCGCTGCGTGCTGCAGGCAAGGACCGGGCTGACCAGTTTCTGGGCGGCATCGACGGCGAGCCGGACGCGGTTGCCGAGATCAAGAAAGACGCGAGCCCCTACAAGGCGAGTATCGCGCTGTCCTCGCCGGTGTTCGGCTACGCCATGGGCGAGTACGGTGCCGACTGGCTGGAGGGCAAGAGCGTCCCGCAGGCGATGGATACCCTCCCCATTGCACTCACCCGGGACAACATCGCCCAATACGAGGCCGACCTTGTCGATCCCGGTGCCGCCTTCAACGACCAGGTCCGTCGCGCCACCTACCTCAAGATGTACGGCAACATCTGCTACGACACGCGCGACCAGTACGTGAACTTCCCCTGGTCGTCGGAAGCCAAATAGCCTCGGACCGCTCTCCGGTCCGGCCAGACTGGTGCTCAGCGCGCCGCGAAGGCCAATATTGCGGTCGTGCCCGGCTGCCGCTGCCGGTACTCGATGGTCGCGCCGAGCGACGACGCCATCGATGAGACAATGCGGGTCCCGAGGCCCGTTCCCTTGGCCGGAGCCCCCTCGAGCTTGCCGACACCGTCATCCTCGACCTCGAGCGTGATGGTGTTGTCCGCCGCCGACCGCAGACGCACCCGGATTTCCCCGTCGCCCTCCGGGTAGGCGTATTTGAAGGCATTGGTTACCCATTCGGTGACGATCACCCCCAGATTGACGCTGGCGTCCGTTCCGAGCTGGATCGGCTGGAGGTCGGCCGTCAGGGTCGTGCCGCGCGATTCGCTCCGCATCGAGGTCTTGAGGTGATCGATCAGTCCGGCAAGGTATTCGTCGAGGCTCACCACCCGAGCATCGCTCGAGCTGTAGAGGCGCTTGTGGACGAGCGAGATGGCAAAGATCCGGTCCTGCGTCTCGGTCAGCGCCGCCTTCGCCGCCGGGTCGGTCAGTCCGCGCGACTGCAGGCTGATCAGCGACGACACCATGGCGAGACTGTTGGCCACCCGGTGGTTGACCTCTGACAGCAGCACTTCGGCGCGGTCGCGGGCCTGCGCGAGGTCTTCGGTGCGGCGTGCCACCCGCTGCTCGAGCTCGGCATTGAGGCCGTTGACCTCATCGCGGGCCGCCCGCAATTCCCGGGTGTATTGGGCGATCACGTAGGTGGCGCCGCCGACCACCGCGACGATGACCAGGGCGCCCAGCGCCGAGGCGAGCCGCAGCCAGCCGGCGTTGGTGCGCTGCTCCTCGACGCCGATGGTCAGCCGGTCGTCGGCCTGCCGAACCAGTCCGGAGAAGAAGACATTGGCCTCGTCCATCAGGGCCTTGCCGCGGTTGGTCCTGAACAGCGCCAGCGCCTCGGCATCGCGGCGGGCGCGTTTGAGCGTGATGGTCTGGTCCATCTCGTCGAACTTTTCGGCAATGATCGAGGTCAGGCGCTGCAGCGGCACGTCGGTGTCCGGAAACGGCGCCAGCAGGTGCTGCAGCGCGCCCAGCTGGCGCTGCCCCTGCGCCTTGGCGGTGTCATAGGGCGCCAGATAGATCTCGTTGCCGGTGAACATGAAGCCGCGCTGACCCGATTCCGCCGTCTGGACGGCGTTGCGCAGTTCGACGACGGCGCCCCGCATGTCGCGGGCGCCGTTGGCCTGGTCGAAATAGACCTGGGCGCGCTCGCCCAGCCAGAAGGTCATCCCGACGATGACGATCAGGACGGCGAACCCGACCAGCAGGAACGCGACCGTCGACTGAATGACTGAGCGTGCGGAAATCGGCATGGCCAGCTTGTCCTGCCCTACTCCCCGGGCGTTCGCCATAAACTTTGTGATTTGTGCGTTATCGTACTGTTCGCTGCAACTGCGGATGCGTCAGCCGCCCGAACTCGCTCGCACCTTGTCGGGCGCTAGAGAAAATCCGCGATCTGCGTCCGGCCGACGCCGGCGGCCCGCATGCGGGTCCAGGCGTTCTCGAGCGAGCCGTCATTGTCGATGGCGCGGGTGGCGTCTTCGATGACGATCGCCTCAAAGCCCGCATCGACGGCATCTTCGGCCGTCCAGGCGACACAATAATCGGTGGCGAGGCCGCACACGAACAAGCGCTTGAGCCCCCGCTCGCGCAGATAGCCGGCAAGGCCGGTGCGGGTGCGGTGGTCGTTTTCGGCGAAAGCCGAGTAGGAATCGATGGTCTCGCGATAGCCCTTGCGAACGATCGTCTGCACATGCGGGATATCGAGCAGGGCCGAAAACTGCGCGCCCTTGGTGCCGATGACGCAATGGTCGGGCCACAGCACCTGCGGCCCATAGGGCAGCTCGATCAGCTCGAACGGTTTTGCCCCCGGATGCGTCGAGGCGAACGAGATGTGGCCCGCGGGGTGCCAGTCCTGGGTCTGGACGACATTGTCGAAGCGGTGCGCCAGCGCATTGATGGGCTCGACGATCTCGTCGCCCCCGGCAACGGCAAGGCTGCCGCCGGGGAGGAAGTCGTACTGCATGTCGACGACGATGAGGACGTCTTCGACGCCGAGCCGCTGGGTCAAAGCGAGAGTCTTACTGCGCCGAGGACGAGGACGCCGGGGCGGGGGCACCGGCCGGTGCGGGCAGCAGGCTGACGCAGTCGTCGAAGGTGTACTTGGCTTTGGACGGATCGCCGGTGCCCGAAACGATCGGGGTGATTTCGGCGACGAGGCCGGACTTGAGCG
The DNA here is from genome assembly GCA_025352765.1 of Devosia sp. Lineage (GTDB taxonomy): Bacteria > Pseudomonadota > Alphaproteobacteria > Rhizobiales > Devosiaceae > Devosia_A. Next base: position 3,118 of record JANXSI010000219.1, read on the forward strand.
TCGTCAGCTGCTCTTCGGTGAAGCCGGCATCGAGATGCTTCTGGCCGGCATCGTCGAGCAGCTTGTTGCCGCCGTCGATATAGACCTGGGCTTCGGCGAGCTGTTCCTTGGTCACGTCGGCGGGCGGATTGGAGAAGGCAACGACCAGCGCGGTGCCGCACCAGAGCTGCTTGCTGACGTCTTCGGCAACCGTCTGGGCCTGCACGGCAGTGGTCAGCAGCGCGGGCGCCAGAGCCAGCGCGAGAATGAGCTTGTTCATCGATCGTTTTCCTGTTTCGAACTAACGTTAAAGCATATCGGGGCGAGGCCGCCAATGCCGGGGCGTGCGCGGACCTAGACCGGGATAATGTGGCCGGAGCGCGACGGCTCCAAAGCCCCGGAAATTAAAGGGCCACGGCGCTTGCAGGCCCAAAAGACGCCCCCTATATACCCGCCAAGGCTTGCAACCGGGTTCGCTTCCGGAAACGGGCCAAATCCCAAATTCAGCGAGGAAGCCGGTCCCGCAAGGGCATAACCGAACTGCCAAATCCACGAGGAGTTCGGCCCCGGGTTCGCTTAGGAAAGAGGCACACATGGCTAAAGTTATCGGTATTGATCTGGGCACCACCAACAGCTGCGTCGCAGTGATGGAAGGCGCCACTCCCAAAGTCATCGAGAATTCCGAGGGCGCCCGCACCACGCCCTCGATGATCGGCTTCACCAAGGACGGCGAGCGGCTGGTCGGCCAGTCGGCGAAACGCCAGGCGGTGACCAATCCCGAAGGCACGCTCTATGCGGTCAAGCGCCTGATGGGCCGCCGCTACGACGATCCGCTGGTCAACAAGGACAAGGGCCTCGTCCCGTTCAAGATCGTCAAGGGCGACAATGGCGACGCCTGGGTCGAAGTCGACGGCAAGAAGAGCTCGCCGTCGGAAGTGTCGGCCATGGTCCTCACCAAGATGAAGGAAACCGCCGAAGCCTATCTCGGCGAGAAGGTCACCCAGGCGGTGATCACGGTTCCGGCCTATTTCAACGATTCGCAGCGTCAGGCGACCAAGGACGCCGGCAAGATCGCCGGCCTCGACGTCCTGCGCATCATCAACGAGCCGACGGCGGCAGCGCTCGCCTACGGGCTCGACAAGAAGAACACCGGCACCATCGCGGTCTATGACCTCGGCGGCGGTACCTTCGATATTTCCGTGCTCGAAATCGGCGACGGCGTGTTCGAGGTGAAGTCGACCAATGGCGACACCTTCCTCGGCGGCGAAGACTTCGACATGCGGCTGGTCGACTGGCTGGCCGACGAGTTCAAGAAGGAGCAGGGGATCGACCTGCGCAAGGACAAGCTCGCCCTGCAGCGCCTCAAGGAAGCGGCCGAAAAGGCCAAGATCGAGCTGAGCTCGGCCACCCAGACCGAAATCAACCTGCCGTTCATCACCGCCGACGCCTCGGGTCCCAAGCACCTGACGCAGAAGCTGACGCGCGCCAAGTTCGAGCAGTTGGTCGACGATCTCGTCCAGCGCACCATCGAGCCGTGCAAGATGGCGCTCAAGGATGCAGGCGTCACCGCCAGCCAGATCGACGAAGTCGTCTTGGTCGGCGGCATGAGCCGCATGCCCAAGGTCCAGGAAGTGGTGAAGGCTTTGTTCGGCAAGGAGCCGCATAAGGGCGTCAACCCCGATGAAGTCGTCGCCATGGGCGCCGCCATCCAGGCGGGCGTCCTCCAGGGCGACGTCAAGGACGTGCTGCTGCTCGACGTGACCCCGCTGAGTCTCGGCATCGAAACCCTGGGCGGCGTGTTCACCCGCCTGATCGATCGCAACACCACGATCCCGACCAAGAAGAGCCAGACCTTCTCGACCGCCGAAGACAACCAGAGTGCGGTGACCATCCGGGTGTTCCAGGGCGAACGCGAGATGGCCGTCCACAACAAGCTCCTGGGCAATTTCGATCTCGCCGGCATTCCGCCGGCGCCGCGCGGCGTGCCGCAGATCGAGGTGACCTTCGACATCGACGCCAACGGCATCGTCAACGTCACGGCCAAGGACAAGGGCACCGGCAAGGAGCACCAGATCCGCATCCAGGCGTCGGGTGGTCTCAGTGACGCCGACATCGACCGCATGGTCAAGGAAGCCGAAGCCAACGCCGAGTCCGACAAGAAGGCCCGCGAGGTCGTCGAGGCCAAGAACCAGGCCGAGAGCCTTGTCCACTCGACCGAAAAGTCGCTCAAGGACTACGGCGACAAGGTCGACGCGGACGTCAAGGGCGCCATCGACACCGCGCTCGCCGACCTCAAGTCGGCCCTCGAAGGCGAGGACGCCGAGGCGATCAAGGAAAAGACCAACGCACTGGCCGAAGCGTCGATGAAGCTGGGCGAGGCCATGTACAAGGCCAGCCAGGCGGAAGCCGAGGCCAAGGCCGCCGGTGGCGCCAAGCCGGCCGACGACGATGTCGTCGACGCCGAGTTCGAAGAGGTCAAGGACGACAAGAAGTCGGCCTGAGGCAATTGATGGCGTCGCATCTGAGCGATAGGACTGAAACGCTGCGGGCCCGTCCCGCAGCGTTTTGCCGTTTGGGGATGCTGCTCACGCCGCTCCCGGGCGGTTGGCCGAGCAGTCCGGTTTCGGACCGGACGGACCGAGCGTGGGGAAAGTCTTTCTAGATGGCCAAGCGTGACTATTACGATGTCCTCGGCGTGCCCAAGGGCTCAGATGAAGCGGCCCTGAAGGCGGCCTACCGCAAGCTCGCCATGCAGTTCCACCCGGACCGCAACCCGGGCAACGCCGACGCCGAGCACCAGTTCAAGGAAATCAACGAGGCCTACGACACGCTCAAGGACGGCCAGAAGCGCGCCGCCTATGACCGCTTCGGGCACGCCGCCTTCGAGCAGGGCGGCATGGGCCGCGCCGGGGCAGGGGCCGCCGGCTTCGGTCCGGAATTCGCCTCCTCGATGTCCGACATCTTTGAGGACATCTTTGGCGATTTCGTCGGCGGCGGGCGCCGTCAGGCGGGCAGCCAGAGCCGGCTGCGCGGTTCGGACCTCCGCTACAATCTCGAGATCAAGCTCGAGGAAGCGTTTTTGGGCCGCACCGTCGAGATCGACGTGCCGACGCTCGTCACCTGCCACACCTGCGACGGCTCGGGCGCCAAGCCGGGCACCGGCATGTCAACCTGCAAGCATTGCAACGGCCACGGCAAGGTGCGCGCCGCGCAGGGCTTTTTCACCATCGAGCGGACCTGTCCGGTCTGCCAGGGCCGCGGCCAGATGATGGACAACCCCTGCACCGATTGCGGCGGCCAGGGCCGCAAGCAGGAAAACCGCAAGCTCAGCGTCGACATCCCCAAGGGAATCGAGGACGGCACCCGCATCCGGCTCGCCAACGAGGGCGAAGCAGGCCTCCGCGGCGGCCCGCCGGGCGACCTCTACATCTTCGTATCGGTCAAGCCGCACGACCTCTTCCACCGCGATGGCGCCGACCTTTACGCCCGCGTCCCGATCGCCATGACCACGGCGGCGCTCGGCGGCGAGTTCGAGGTCCCGACGCTCGAAGGCGCCCGCGCCAAGGTGAAGGTGGCCGCCGGCACGCAGCCGGGCCAGCGCGTCCGCCTCAAGTCCAAGGGCATGCCGGTGCTGCGCAGCAAAGACCTCGGCGACCTCTACGTGCAGCTCGACATCGAGACGCCGCAGAACCTCACCAGGCGGCAGCGCGAACTGCTCGAGGAATTCCACAAGGAAACCACCAAGGACACCTCGCCCACCAGCGACGGCTTCTTCGCCAAGCTCAAGAGCATGTTCGAGACGTGAGGCGAGCGCCCTCGTGGTTCGACAGGCTCACCATGAGGGCGGGATAGAACGACACTCCAGGCGGCTTCGGAGACCCTCATCCTGAGCCTGTCGAAGGACGAGGGTCGGAGTACCGCATGACCCAACCCCCCAAGACCGCCATCACGCTCTGCG
>JANXSI010000248.1 GCA_025352765.1 Devosia sp.
GCGAACGCCGCCTTCGTCTCCTATTCGGACGGCAGTATCCGTCGCCGCGATCTCGGCGCTGGCGGCGAAGGCACGATCGTCTTCGATGCCAAGACCTCGATCTGCGGCGCCGCCCCCACCACCGACAACAATGGGTCGAAAAGCCTCGACGTCAGCGCCGACGGAAAATGGCTCGTCGCCACCCGTACCGATGCCGCCGTCATCGTCCACAACCTGGCCGATCCGGCAAAACCCGTCTGCCTCGCGCTCCCGGCCCCCGACAGCAAGACCGTCGCCTTCTCACCGGACAGCAAGAAACTCGCTATCCTCAGTGCCACCGACCGGCTCTCCGTCTTCGACCTTGCGCAACCCGACACCGCCATCATCCTCGGCGCCCCTGCCGTTGCCGACAATTCGCCGCTCGCCATCGCCGCCGGCACCGCGCGGAAAACCTCGTGGCTCGCCTGGCAGGATGACGGCACGCTTCTCGTCTCGACCACCGACGGCGCCATCGAGTCCATCGTCCTCGATCCCGAGGGCTGGCGCGCCCGTGTGGACAGCCTGTTCTTCACCCAATAGTCTCGGGCGCAACGGGAAGGGGGCCTGCGCATGCGATACCAACCGGCAGTGGGCCTCGCCTTCGCGCTCCTCGTCTCCACCAGCCTCGTCATCCCCACCGTCCCGGCCATCGCCGGCACCATCGAAGCCCTCGCCCCCGCGCCGGCCTCCCCCATCACCACCCCCGGTGCCGAACCCGGCGCCGTCCGCACCTGGGTGCAGCTGGTCTGGAACCCCAAAACCCGCACGCTCGAGCGGCTGAGCTTTTCGGCCTTTGACCCGATCGCCAGTCAGCAGCTCGATCTGCAATGGCAGCCCGACGATCCGGCCGACAATCGCGCAGGTCCGCTCGACGGGCGCGGCACGCTGAGCTTCCGCAAATCCGGTGCCGCCGCCTACGACGCGGGCGCCACGATCGCCCAGTATCGCGGCACGCTGAAGGCCGGCCGCGCCGATGGCACCGGCGAATTCCTCGACCGCTCCGGCTTTTCGTACGCGGGCGAGTGGCGCAACGGGCTGATGCAGGGCGAGGGCCGCCTCACCACCGCGGCGGGCGACGAATATATCGGCGCCTTCGTCGATGGCCGTCGCGACGGCGAGGGCATCCTCACCGACGCCACCGGCCGCCGCTATGCCGGCCACTTCACCGCCGGCCAGCCCGATGCCGAGGCGCTCCCCGCCGCGGGCGACAGCAGCGTTCGCCTCGGCGTCGTCGCCGAGCGCCGCCCGCACAATTACGAGCTCGGCTTCGATCCCCTGAGCTACACCGCCAAATCCGAGGGTGACGCGCTGACCATCCTGCCCGACGACCAGCGCCTCCTCGACGTCTGGCACGGCACCGTCCCCATTACCCTCACCGACGATGAGCTCGCCGATTTCGACAACAGCTCGACCACCCCGAGCTTCCTCGGCGCCTTCGAGCGCTTCGATCCGCTCTCGCTGGTGTTCTCGCTCGAGAACGCCTCGACCGACACCGTCTCGGTCGTCGGCGGTTACCTCGACGTTGCGAGCAGCGACCGCGCCCCCGAGCCGGCCATGCAGGTCCGCCCCTATCCGCGCAATGAGTGCGGCGGCAACATCAACTATCTGCCCAAATTCTACCTCGACAATTTCGGCTGGACCGCCGCCGCGCATGCGAGCCTCGGCCTCACCGTCGGCACCGGCCCCTCCGCGGTCCCGGCGCCACCGCTCTCCCTCGGCGACCTCACCGGCACCTACGAAGCCGACGTCGGCGCCGAGCTCACGGCGCTCGGCCTCGACACCGAAATCGTCGCCACCACCAAGCTCCACTGCTCCGATCCCAACGATGAGCGCCTCTGCCTTGCCGAGCTCCGCCAGTCGGGCCATTTCGGCAAGCTGGCCGACTTCCTCGAACTCGATTACGACACCGTCAGCGTCCCGGTCACCGGCACGCTCGACTATGACTGGTCGGCCTCGGACGGCGCCCTCACCCACAAGACCTCGACTTTCACCGTCGATCTGCCGGTCGCCTCGGTCGCCAGCGACGCCGAATGCGGGGAGGGTGGCGAGATCATTCCGCTCCGCCACGATCCCTTCGTGCTCCACCTCGACGACAAGGGCTACAAGCTGGCGCTGCCCTTTGCGGCCGACGTCACCCCCGGCTTCACCTCGCGCTGGCGTATCGAGCTCCAGGCGCCCGAAACCTCGATTCACGATTTCACCGTCGTTCTCCTCCTCGCCGACGGCCAGACGGTTACCTCCCGCCCGATCCACCTGACGTATTTTATGCCGCCATCGAGTGCCTCCCCATGAGCATCAGATTTGCCGCCATCGGCCTCAACCATTCGCACATCTACGGCCAGGTCGAGTGCCTCCTGCGCGAGGGCGCCGAGCTCGTCGCCTACCACGCCGTCGAGGATGATCTCGCCGCCCAGTTCGGGGCGAAATTTCCGCAGGCGCAACGCTTCGCCGATCGCCGGTCGATCCTCGATGACACCACCATCCCGCTGATCCTCACCGCCGCCATCCCGGCCGATCGCGCCGCCATTGCCATCGAGGCGATGCAGCACGGCAAGGACGTGATGAGCGACAAGCCGGGGATGACAAGCTTTGAGCAGCTCGCCGAGATCAAACGGGTGCAGCAGGCGACCGGCTGCATCTATTCGATCTGCTACTCAGAGCACTTCGAGACGCGCTCGACCGTCAAGGCGGGCGAGCTGGTCGCCGCCGGCGCCATCGGCAAGCTCGTCCACACCATCGGCCTCGGGCCGCACGCCATCCGCAACAATCAGCGCCCCGACTGGTTCTACGACCGCAAGCGCTATGGCGGCATTCTCTGCGACATCGGCTCGCACCAGTGCGAGCAGTTCCTGTTCTTTTCGGGCACGCTCGATGCCCAAGTGCTGTCGGCGACCGTCAACAACCGCGGCAATCCGGACCGGCCGGGTCTGCAGGATGTCGGCGACATGCACCTCGAGACCCCTGGCACCACCGGCTATGTCCGGCTCGACTGGTTCACGCCCGATGGCCTCGGCACCTGGGGTGACGGGCGGCTGACGCTCTTGGGCACGGAAGGATATATCGAGCTGCGCAAATACATCGACATCGCCGGTCGCCCCGGCACCGACCATCTGTTCCTCGTCGACAAGACGTCGGCCCGCTACATCGATTGCTCTACCCAGGACATGCCGTACGGCCGGCAGCTGATCGCCGACGTACTCGACCGCACCGAGACCGCCATGCCCCAGGCCCGCTGCTACAAGGCGATGGAACTGGCGCTCACGGCGCAGCAGATGGCCGAGCGCGGCACGGTGTGGCAGCAATGAGCGCGCTCAAGACAGTCGCCGTCGTCGGCGGCGGCATCGGCCGCAGCCACATCGTCGAGGGCTATGCGCCCAATGCCGACAAGTTCCGGGTACTGGCGATCTGCGACCTCGACCCGGGTCGCCGCGACGGCCTCGCCGACGAGTTCGGCATCGAGCGGCGAGTCGAGAACTTCGACGATCTGCTGGCGATGGACGATCTCGACATCATCGACATCTGCACCCCGCCGGGGCTTCACTACCCGATGATCCTTGCGGCACTCCGGGCCGGCAAGCACGTCGTCTGCGAAAAGCCGCTGGTCGGCTCGCTCGCCCAGATCGACGAGGTCATGGCGGTCGAAAAGCAGAGCCGCGGCCGGCTGATGCCGGTGTTCCAGTATCGCTTCGGCAACGGCATCCAGCAGGCCAAGGCCATCATCGATGCAGGCCTTGCCGGCAAACCCTATGTCGGCTCGGTCGAAACGCTCTGGCGCCGCGAGGCCGACTATTACGCCATCCCCTGGCGCGGCAAGTGGAAGACCGAACTCGGCGGCACGCTGATGACCCACGCCATCCACCCGCACGATATTTTCACCTACCTGATGGGCGACCTCAAATCGCTGTTCGGCCGGGTCGCCACCCGCGTCAATCCGATCGAGGTCGAGGACTGCATCTCGGCGACAGTCGAGCTCCAGTCCGGCGCGCTGGGCTCGTTCACCGGCACGCTCGGCTCGGCCGACGAGATCACCCGCGTGCGGCTGGCCTTCGAGAATCTTACCATCGAAAGCGACCACTCGCCCTATAATCCCGGCGGCGCCGAATGGACCATTTTGCCGCGCAACGACGCGACCCGCGACGCCATCGCCGCGCTGCTCGCCAACTGGCAGGACGTGCCGCCCCGCTTCACCAGCCAGATGGCGCGCTTCTACACGGCGCTCATCGACGGCACGGCGCTGCCGGTGACCACCGCCGACGCGCGTCGCTCGCTCGAGATTATCACGGCGTTCTACGCCTCGTCGCGCACCAAGCAGGAGGTGACCTTCCCGCTCGGGCCGGAGCACCTCAATTACCAGAGCTGGCTGCCGGAGGGATTGGCCTAGCCACCATCCGCGCTCGACGTCCGTCCGGGCGCGTCGCCCGCACGCAGAGCGCGCGCTACTCCAATGTCTGGCTAAGCGCCGCAGCCATCGGTGGCAGCCCATTGGCCATGGGCGCCGGACTGTCGACGCCGAACAGGCTCCCATGCATGTGGTCGATGGCGGTCTTGATCGCGCCCACCAGCGCCGCGCGACCGCCGAGAACGCTCGGCTCGATCCGCACCGGGAACGGCGAACAGCGCACCAGGAACCGCCGGATCGGCTCGAGCAGTTCGGTGCGGATGCCGATGCTCCCGCCGACAATGAACATCTCGGGGTCGAGCGTCGCGCTGACCGCCGCGATCGCCGGGGCGACCAGTCGCGCCGTTTCCTCGATCGTCGCCACGGCGGCGGCGTCGCCGGTGGCCAGCGCGTCGAAGATCGCCCGTACCGAGGTGCCGGGGGCGCCACCGTAGCCCGCGTAGCGGTCCGACATCGCGGCGCTGCCGATCGCATGTTCGAGCGTGCCCAGCTGGAAGCCGCGCGCATCATAAGGGTCGCCGCCGATGGGCAGGTAGCCGATCTCGCCCGCCGCGCCGCGCGCCCCTCGCAGCAATTGTCCGTTGGCGACGATCCCCATGCCGACGCCGGTACCGAGCGCAATGAACACGAAGTTCCTGAGCCCAGCCCCATGGCCGCGCCATTGCTCGCCCCGGGCCGCGAGGTTGACGTCGTTTTCGATCAGCACCGGTGCGCCGAGTCGTTGCTCGAGCAGGGCTGGAACGTCGATCTGGTCGAGCCCCGGGATATTGGGGGCGGCAACGATGTGGGTGGTTTCCGGGTGGAACACCCCCGGCGTCCCCAGCACCACCAGCCGCAGTCTGCGCCCGGTTGCGCCGAGCCCGGCAACCAGGCCTTCGATCTCGGTGACGATCTGGTCGACGACGTGGCGTCCGCCGCGCGCTTCCGTCGGTACCATCGTCTCGGCCACCACGTTGCCGCGCAGGTCGCAGATGGCGACGTTGAGCTTGGTGCCCCCGAGGTCGAGGGCTGCGGCGAGACCTGCCGCGCCGTTGAGTTCATACACCACCGAACTGCGGCCGGGTCTGCCTTCGGTGCGGCCGAGCGGCGTCAGCCAGCCGTCCTGCTCGAGCTCGCGAACCACGTCCGAAATCGTCTGCCGCGACAAGCCGGTGAGTTTGGCGAGGTCGGCCCGCGAAACCGCGCCGCGGCTCAGAAGCGTCTGCGTCACCGCGTGGAGCGACATCTGGCGAGCGATCGGCGGGCCGCCACCGTCCAGGCCGGATTCTCCCTCATTTGTCCGGGACACTGACAAAAACTCCTGCATTCGCCAAAATTCTATCCACCCGCGGCAGTAAAGCGCCATCGATACTCAGATTTGGCAACCTGTTTGTCCACCACCTTGACATAAACTTTTTGATGTCGCCAAACTGTGCCGTGGACAATGTCGGGTGCAGGGCGGGACAGTGGCGACGCGCAGTGACATGAATCTGACGTCAAACGACCCGCGCTCGCCGCCCGCGCCCGGAGCGCTGCGGCCGGGGCCCGGCAGACCATCGATGGGCTGCTCTGGGTCGAGCAGCGCGAGGGCTATGCCGACTATCGCACGCCCGACGGCTTCATCGAGGATCACCTTGTCCTCGATAGCCTGACGCTGACCCGCTACGCCGCCGTCCCGGACGACAAGGCCAAGCGGCTGCTGCGCGCCATGGAGGCCACTCTCGAGTCGCGGCACAATGCCGAGCAACCCTATGGCGACTGGGGGGTGCTGTGCGCCTATCCGCCGTTCAAGCGGGCACGCGACGTGCGCGCCAAAACGGCGTTCGCCTTCCGCTACCATAACGGCTCGGACTGGCCCTATCTCGACGGCCTCTACGCCTCCGAACGGCTTCGGCACGGACTGGGCGGTGCCCGCTATGCGCTGACCCGCTGGTGGGAGGTCTGTCTCGAAAGCGGCTGGGCCGGTCCGGTCGAATATTTCGCCCCGCCCTTCGGCCGCGGCTCGCTGCTGCAGGGCTGGAGCAGCATGCCGGCCCATGTCGCGCTGGAGGTTGGGATCGATGCGGTCAACGCGCCGTCGGTCGAGCCCCGCAGGGGCCCGAAGGCGACAGCGCCATGACCGTGCGCGCGCCGATCCAGCCCGCCTCAGGCGAGCCGCTTGGCGTAGATCACGCGACCGTCGCGACTGATATCCTCGAAACCCAGATGGGCATAAAATCCCTTGGCGCGCTCATTGGTCGGGCTGACGCCGAGATGCACGCCGCGCACGCCGGCCCGGCGCAACGCGTCGAGTTCGGTCTCGATCAGGCGGCGGCCCCAGCCGCCCGACTGCGCTTCGGGCAGCACATTGATGTGAAGGTGCGCCGGATAGTGCTCGGCCAGCCAGGGCAGATGCGCCTCCGGCTTTGCGATGCGACCGAGGGCGCCCGCGTCGAGTGCGGCCTTGGGCATCAGGGTCGCCACGGTCTTGCGCACCGCCGGCCACCAGTCGCGCTCGAGTCGCGCCTCGAACGCCGCTGTGTCGGGCACAGCCAGCACATAGCCCACCGCCCGCTCGCCGTTGTCGAGCACGAAGGCGAAGTTGGGCTCGAGCGCGCCATAGGGCGCCGCCCAGATGTAGCCGGGGAGCTTCGGGTCGCTGTAGAGCGCCGTCGCGTCGGTTCCGCTGTCGGCGGTCCGCAAGCAGATTTCGAAGAGCGCATCGGCATCGCGCGGTTCAGCCTGGCGAATGTGCAGGCGGCGCGTCGTATCGTTCATCATTGTCCATCCTGTCGCCGGACCTTGTCGACGACAGCGAGCTATCGCTTCATGGTGCGGGCTGCAAGCCCGATCGGGAACGCGACAGTCACATCAATGCAAGGGAAGGGAGACTGAACTCATGCTTTACGATCTCGTTAATCGCCGGCGGCCCGCGGCTGCCCGTGGTCTTGCCGCCGCGGCGCGTGCCGCCCTGCTCGTCACGGCCGGGGCCGCCCAGGCCCAGACCCTCGTCACCTGGGACGACTACACCGACGTCGGCCAGAACGCGGTGCTCGAGCAGCTCAACAAGAACTTCGTCGCCGCCCACCCCGGCGTCACCCTCAACCGCACGGCGCGCACCTTCGACGACCTGTCGATGACGCTGAAGCTCACCGTCTCGGCGGGCGATGGCCCTGAGGTCACCAAGGTCAACCAGGGCGCCGCCGACCAGGGCACCATGGTCAAGCAGAAGCTGCTGCTGCCCATCGACGCCTACGTCACCCAGTATGGCTGGGACAAGCGTCTGTCCGACAGCGTTCTGGCGCGCATGCGCTGGTCCGATACCGGGCAGTTCGGCGAAGGCGCCAACTACGGCGTCTCCGGCCTCGGCGAAATGGTCGGCCTCTACTACAATCAAAAGGTATTGAGCGACGCCGGCATTGCCGCCCCGCCCAAGACCTTCGAAGAACTGCTCGCCGACGTCGACGCGCTCAAGGCCAAGGGCGTCCCCGCCTTTGCCATCGGCACGGCCAAACAGCACATCGCCCTGCACATGATGACCGGCATCGAGCAGGCCCATATCGATGCCTCGGGCCGCAAGGCTCTCGACGACGTCATCTACGGCCGTGGCGGCACCTTCAAGACCCAGGCGGCGCTCGACGCTGCCACGCTGATGCAGCATTGGGCCAAGGATGGCTACTTCATCGATGGCTTCTCGGGCATCGCCGGCAACGACGCGGTGCAGCTGTTCGTTGCCGGGCAGGGCGCCTTCCTGCTCGATGGCACCTGGTACCTCGGCGACATGCAGGAGAATCCGGACATCCATTTCATGGCGGTCCCGGCGCCGGCCGGCGTCAGCAAGCCGCTGACCGTGGGCGGCATCGATCTCTCCTGGTCGATCACCAGCAATGCCAAGGACAAGGCGACGCAGGACCTTGCCGCCCAGTACATGGACTATATGATCTCGCCCGAGGCCGCCAACGCCTGGGCCGCCGCCGGCTTCTTCCCCTCGACGACGCCGACCGACGAGACCGCCATCAAGAGCTCGCTGCTCAAGGAAGGTCTCGCCATGTGGAAGGTGCTGGGTGACAACAACGCGCTCGGCCACTATGCCGACTGGGCGAGCCCGACCCTGCTCAAGACCTATGACGACAACATGCCCCACCTGCTGGCGGGCGACATGACGCCCCAGGCCTTCGTCGACGCGCTTGATGCCGACTATCAGGCCTACATGAAGAGCATCGGCAAGTAATCCTCCTCGACAGGACCGTGGCTGCCTATCGGTAGCCACGGTCGCTTTCCACGAAGGGTCCGGCAGCAATGGCCATCACTGAACAGAGCCTCGATCGCGCCCGGCCAG
>JANXSI010000256.1 GCA_025352765.1 Devosia sp.
CCGACGAGGCCGCCGACCGAGGAGATGTTGATGACGTGACCGGAGCGGGCCCGGCGCATGGCCGGCAGCACCGCCTTGGTGCAGCGGATGGTGCCCATCAGGTTGAGGTCGAGGACCTGGGCGATCTGCGCCTCGCTCGCCTGCTCGGTCGAACGCACGAAACCGCCGCCGGCATTGTTGATCAGCGTGTCGATCCGGCCTTCGGCAGCGAGGATCGCGCCGATGGCGGTCTCGACCGAGGCGGTGTCCTGAACGTCGAGGCGCGAGACCTCGAGAGTCACGCCGGCCGTCGCTGCCGCGGCATCGAGCGCGGCGCGCTTGTCGAGATTGCGCATGGTGGCGTGGACGCGGTGCCCGCGCTCCGCCAGTTGCACGGCGAGCGCGAGGCCAAGCCCCGTCGACGTCCCGGTGATCACGATGACCTTGGGCATATGGGCGATCCTTCTGGCTCAGCGCCTCAGGTGAAAAACCCGAGCGTCTTGTCGAGATCGGAGATGGCATCGCATTCGCCCAACGCAACGCGGGCCTTGCGGCTGTCGCGGGCGATGGCGGCGATCAACTCGTCGAGGCCCTTGTAGATTTCCTGGCCGCGGATGTGGCTGATCAGCGCGACCTCGAGGTAGGCGCCGTAAATGTCGGCATCGAAGTCGAACAGGAAGGTCTCGAACGGCGGCAGCTCGTTGTCGAACATCGGCTTGCCGAAACTGGCGACGCCGTCGAGCAGCCGTTCGCCCAGCCGGGCGCGCACGGCGTAGACGCCCTGGGCCAGGCCGAATCTGGCGCTGGTCGCCATGTTGGCGGTCGGGAAGCCGAGCAGCCGGCCGCGCTGATCGCCCTTGACCACCTCGCCGCCGAAGAACCAGTGGTAGCCGAGAAGGCCGTTGGCGGTCTTGACGTCGCCATCGCCGAGCGCGGTGCGGATGCGCGAAGACGAGACCACCGCCTCGCCTTCGGGCAGCAGTTCGAGGATATCGACCGAGAAGCCGTGGATGGCGCCCGAAGCGCGGAGGAATGCCGGCGTGCCGCGGCGGTTGTGGCCGAAATGGAAATCGGCGCCAACGACGACGCCCGAGGCACGCAGGCCCTTGACCAGATAGCGCGAGACGAATTCTTCGGCCTCGAGCTGGCTGAACTCGCGGGTGAAGGGCATCATGACGATGCCGTCGAGCCCGAGGGCGGCAGCGAGCCGCGCCTTGATGTCGGGCGGGGTCAGGCGGAACATGGAGGGCGCCGGGGCGAAGACGTCGCGAGGATGCGGCTCGAAGGTCAGCATCACCGCCGGCACGCCGCGCGCCGCCGCCTGCGCCTTCAGGCGATCGACCACGGCCTGGTGGCCGCGATGCACGCCGTCGAACGAGCCGATGGCCACCATCGCGCCCTTGAGCGCTGCGGGGACGTTGTCGAGGCCGTCGAGCCTATGGAAGCTGGTCAAATCGGCAACCCTGAGGACGCAGTTCCCATCGCAAGAAAACGCCTACCATGCAAGGCGCGGCATCGCGCCGACCAGCCGGGCGCCGCTCGGAGCGACCAGCGCGCGGATCGCCTCGGGATCGGGCGTGCCGAAGGCATCGAGCTCTTCGGCGTGGATCGAGCCGGTGATGAACATCAAATCGAGGCCGGCATTGGCGGCGCCGATCGCGTCGGTGCGCACGCTGTCACCAATGGCGAGGATGCGGCCACGGTCGACTGAACGGCCCGCAGCGGCGTCGGCGCGCTTGAGGGCTTCGTCGTAGATCGGCCGGTAGGGCTTTCCGGCCATGTGGATACGGCCGCCATGCGCCTCGTAGAGATCGGCGAGCGCGCCGCCGCAATAGATGATCCGGCCGCCGTGCTCGACGACGCGATCGGGATTGGCGCAGATCAGCGGCAGGCCGCGCGCCAGCCAGATCTTGATGCGGTCCTCGTACATGTCGGGCGTATCGGCGTCATCGTCGAGATCGGTGACGACGACGGCGGCGGCCTTCTCGGGCGAGCCGAGCGTGATGTCGAACCCCTCATAGATGCTGTCATCGACTCCCGTGGGGCCGACATGGTGCAGCACCCGGCCGCGATAGGGCGCGATCATGGTGCGCGTCACATCGCCCGAGGTGACCACATCGTCATAGGCGTCGCGCGGCACGCGCATCCGGTCGAGCATTTCGATGATCGGCGGCGCGGTGCGCGGGGCGTTGGTGATCAGCACCACCCGGCCACCCTTGGCGCGGAAACTGCGCAGGGCCTCGACCGCGGCCGGGTGGGCGGTAACCCCGTCGTGCACGACGCCCCAGACGTCGGACAGAATTGCATCGTAGGCCGGCGCGATCTGCGAGAGCGAAGACATGGGGCGTAAACTCTGGACTATTCCGCCACGCGCGCTGTTGCGGCGGGCTGATCGAGTTGCAGATCGGGCCGCACCGGGCCCGGCCCTGCAATAAGCGGCCCCTGTGCCAAAGTCACGCCATCCTCGAACAGATTCAGCAGCTGCTGCTCGTCGATGACGCCGGTGGCAACCAGTTCGATGCCGAAACGCCGGCCATAGGCGGCGATGTCGGCGGCATGGAAGTCGGTAAAGCTGTCCGGCTGGCGGAGGAAGCGCGTCGCATCGACCCGGATGGTGCGGAAGCCCAATCCCTGCAGTTCGGCATAGTCGAACCGGAGCGAGGTGGTGCCGACCATCGACAGGCCCACCCCCATCTTGCCGATCGCGGCCAGCGAGGCGCGCTCGCGCGCCGTCAGCAGCTTGAAGTCCGCATAGGAGATCGCAAACAGCAGCGAACTGACGATGGCGCGGTTGGCGTCGAGGGCCGCAAGGATCACCTCAACGGCCCGGGCGCTGCCGAGCGATGCCCGGGAGATCGGCACGAACAGGGTAATGGGGCTGCCCGAGGTGCGCGCGCGGCGGGCTATTACGACCGCTTCGTCGATCCCGTCGGCCTCGAGCTTGGCGATCAGGTCGTCGCCGCCGCGGCGCGGCAGGAAGTCGACGCGGTCGGCAAAATCGCCCTCTTCGAGGACCAGGCGCGGCACCAGGTCGTAGCCGTAAGGCCGGCGCTGCGGCAGCAGGACAACGGGCTCGATGTGAAAGACGATGCGATGCTCCACGACCGCCTGCCGGAACAGCTCCAGCGGAATGAACGGCTCGGGCATGGCATCGGGATCTGGCTCGGGGGCCACGGCCTTCTTTGGCGGCGCGGCCATGCGGCGCTGCTCTTCGAGATCGGCAACGGCCTCGGTCACCTGCTTGACCACGGCGCCCAGCACCGAAAGATCGGATTCGATCGACTGCAGCCGCGGGCCTGCCTTGAGTTCGGTCAGGGCATTGATGCGCTGGCTCAGCACAGAACCGGCCTGGGCATCGGTGGCGAGCAGCCGCGACAAATCCTCGACGGCCTTTTCGAGCCGCGCTTCGGCGCGGCGGCGCAAGTTGCGCTCGACGAGGAGGACGGCGAGACAACCGAACGCGATGGCGGCGACGGCAGCTTCGATGGGGGTGAAGGTCAGGCCAAAATAGGCGGCAGCCGCGACGCCGAGGGCAGCCAGCGCGATGAACACATACACCAGGCCCTGCACGCTTGCCCCACTCCTTCAGATTCGACCGGCCCCGCCGCAGCATAGGGCGGCATGGCAGGGCGTCAAAACGGAATATTTACCCTGAGCGTCAACAATCAGGGGATTGCGCCTACGTTGTCCTGGAAGGTTCTGAGTCTATGCCGGATGCACGAGTTACCGAGGTGGCACAGCCCGCCCGGCTGCTGCTGATCGGCGGGTCCGGGGATCTGAGCGACCGCCTGTCGCTGCCGCTCGCGGACGAATTGGCGACCCCGCCGGTGCTGGTTGAACTCGGCGCCGGCCGGCCGGCGCTCGAACTGCTGAAATCGTCGCCGTTCGACGGCCTCGTGGCCGATCTCGACGCGCTGTCGGACGTGGCCGACGCCGTGCACGAGCGCATTGCACGCCTGGCGCGGGCTGCCGCCGGCGCATTGCTGGTAGTGCTGACCGGGGAAGGCTCAATCTCGCTGTCGCTTGCCGCCATGCAGGCCGGTGCCCATGATTGCGTCGACCGCAGCCTCGATGGCCCGGCGCTGGCGACCCGCATCGCGGAACTGGCACGCCGTCACGGCAAGAGCCGCATCTGCCTGCGCGAGGTGTCGGCGCCCGCCGAAGCGGCGCCGAGCATTCCGGTGATGCGCGACCTGGTGCTGCCGATGTGGCGGCAGGAGCAGCGGATCATCGAGAACGCCATCCAGAGCTTTGCCGGCAATATCGCGGCGGCCGCGGCCGCGCTCGAGCTTAGCCCCTCGACGATCTACCGCAAGCGACAGGCCTGGGCCGAGCAGAACGGCGAGCAGGCGTAAGGCCGGCGGCCGGCCCTAGGCCCCCGTAGCCCCTACCGCCAGGTGATGGCCCGGCTGACGGCGTAGTTGAACACCATGCTCATCAGCGCGCCGAGGATGCCGGCGAAATAAAGCGAGCGGTCCATGCCGAAAATCCAGCTGGCGACCGAAACGTTGGCGATCGCACCGATCGAGCAGATCAAATAGAAGCTGACGAGACCGAAGACGAAGTTCCAGTTCTTGAGCTTCTTGTCGGCAAAGGTGAATTCGTTGTTGAGCAGGAAGTTGGTGGTCATCGACACGATGGTCGCGACGATCTGCGAATTGACGAAGTTGAAGTGGAGGAGATTGGCGCACAGCGCCAGCACCGCCACGTGCACCAGGACGCCGATGGCCCCGACACCGGCAAACAGCAGGAAGCTCGTGGGCAGAAAGCCGCCCGTCATCTTGGAGACGACGAGTCCCAGGAACTGCACCACAACCAGCGGATTCATCTTGCTCTCGCCGGCGTTGCGCTGGCGGAAGGTGTAGTCGACCTCGCCGATCTTGAGCTCACGGCCCTCAGCACTGAG
>JANXSI010000282.1 GCA_025352765.1 Devosia sp.
GCTGGCCGTGAGGACGCTGCGCTGAGTATGCTGCGGTTGGAGGCACGCGTCGGTCCACTCGAGCCCGGCAAAGGCAACAAGTCGGCGAGCCTCGGTTTCGGGATCGGCGACCAGCTTTTCGTAGCTGACATCGAGAATCTCGAGGTCGAGTGCGCGCTTCCAGAGGACCATGCTGTCAGCCACCTGCCGGGTTCTGAGCCCGATCCAGTCGAGCCGGTTGGAGTAACCCTGCCCGCTCGAAAAGCGCTGAAAGAAGTTTGATATACCGGTATCGAGCGGATGGCGGCGCACGTGCACGACGCGCGCATTCGGAAAGAGTCGCTTGAGCAGACCCAGCCTGACGGCGTTTTCCGGCATCTTGTCGGTGACGACCCCGAACGTGCGACCTGCAACGGCCCTCGCCCGTTGCAGCAGAGCCTCGGCCCGAGCGGTGAGCCAGTCGGGCTGTAGGGACAACGCCATGTGATGGCGCCCGACCGCTTGCGGAGTGAGCCGGAGCCGCGCGAACCCCTCGGACTCGACTGCCGCCAGTTCCCCCGTCTCGCCCCGTGCGAAGACGTCGGGGTGACGCGACAGGATCGATTCGACCAGCGTGGTTCCTGAACGAGGCATGCCGACGATAAACAGCGGCGCCCGGCTTGGGTGCCCACTGCGCCGCGCGCGCCGGAAGGAATCCTCCGCGGCGAGCGCCGAAAGCTCGCCCACCGCGGCCATCTCGCGGGCCAGGTCGTACGGCCGCGCTCCGAGCCGATTTGCCTCGATCGCGTAGGTCATTGCCTTGTCTGGCACACCAAGATCATCGAACACCTTCGCCAGCCCGAAAGCCAGGAACTCGCGACGTGCCGGATCGAGCGCTGGGTTGGCATAGAGAGCGACCATCGCGTTCACGAGATCGCTGTCCTCGCGAAACTTGGAGTTCTGCGTCAGGCCGTAGAAGGCGACCGTGTCGTCGGGCTTGATGCTCAGCGCCGCGCGAAACTGCTCCGTCGCCGCGTCGCTGTCGCCGCCCGAGGCAAGCAGGGTCGCGAGATTGTGGCGCAAGGAGGCAACCGATGGCGCCAGTTGCACCGCCCTCCGGATCTCGGCCAGCGACTGCTCGATGTCGCCCCCTGCCTTCCAGTGCGCCATGGCATGACAAGCAAGGGCCGAGACATTGTCCGGAAAGACGTCGAGAAAGCCTTTCGACAAACGCGCCGCATCGTCGAACTGCTCCTCAACGAGCATCCTCCAGGCAGCATCAAGATCCGTCGATTTAACTGTCATTGGCGTTCGCCCAAATGCGCCCGCCGCAGCAGTTCGCACGAATATCACTCAACATAGGATATTGGCTGATGCCGCCGCCTGCCAAGTTACGAATTTGCCATGTACTATCAACCACTTTGTCAGTGCTCAATCTGTCACAATGCCCTTTGCGCGGTTGGAGGCGCAGTTGAGCCGCTCCCTCGTCTCGAATAGGGTCGCCCGCCAACACGGAGTCGCCCATGCGCCTGCGCGCCACCTGCCTCACGCTTGCCCTGCTCGCCAGTCCCGCCTTGGCCGATACCGCCAGCGTCGCGGACCAAGCGCAACGCGCCTATGATCTTTATGCTGGCGGCCTGTCGCAGCAGGCTTTCCTCAGCGCCGGATACGGCGATAAACTGTTCAAGAACATCGATGGCCGCTGGGTTCGCCTCAACGGCCCCGACAACAAGACCGGGATCGAGAGCTACGGGGCGTTCACCGAAAAATACTGCAAAAGTCCCGCCGCCCTGACGCTTGCCTCCGCGAGCAAACTCACCCTGACGATGACGACCGCCCTGCCGGCCGGCAGCTACACCCAGAGCTTCACGCTTGTTGCCGGCTCGACGTTCGGCGAACATACCGATCCTGCCCCTTACCTGGCGGCTCTTGGTCTCGGCCCCGACAAGACCGGTGATGCCGCCGACCAGCAGCGAGCGCTGCTGCTCAGCCTGACCAACGGCATGGTGCAGATCTACCGGCCGTCGGAGGATGCTCTGGTGATGACCCGCGACCGCGGCTACCCCATCGTGATGGTGCGCTGCCCCGCGGCAAATGGAGGCTGACGCGATGGATCTGCTGACGCT
>JANXSI010000297.1 GCA_025352765.1 Devosia sp.
TCCACCAGCGAACGCAGGTTCATCATATCGTCGGTCATCGGTCGTCCTTCCGGTATCAGGTTGGTGTAAGCAACCAGACCCTACCCGAAAGCGCCGATGACCACCGCGCTCCTCAGCTACACCACGCGTTGGGACACAACCACGACGACTTTGATCGACGGCCGGTTGTGGCGCAAAAGGAGGCATTCGGGGATATGGTTGGACCCGCCTGCGGCCATGGCTCGATCCCCTTTAGCCACTCCACCATGTTCATCGCCGCCTCCAACTTTCCTTCGATCCATCCGGCGTGATAGTGGCATTCAACGTCAAAGATGCTAATCTTGCTGCAAGTGCTGCACGAAAAGAGATCGCAGGGGGGAACCGTCGATGCGAAGATTGGCCGTGCTTGGCACGCTTGTCACCTTGTCGAGCCTTTCATTGGGATCGGGGGCACTTGCCCAGGACGATGGCGGCAACGGGGATGGACAGGGCAATCCCACTATCATCGAGTCGGCAGCGAGCCCCTCGGGGGCGGCTTCGGAGCCGGAAGGTCCTGACGCGGCCGCCTGCCTCGCTGATCCTAGCCTTGTTGGGTGCAAGTCACCGTTTGACACTGCCCCCTCCGGGTATTCAGGGGATCAAGACCTGATTACTGAACACCACGTCCGGAGATAGGTGAAACCAGAGGCGCGTCAAAAGCAGGTCTACGAGAACGACCCATGGCGCTGATGGCCCTAGGCATCTTCGACGGGCAGGTCACTATCGATGCCCCTTCGCCGCTGCTGGATGACCTAACCGCAATCTTTCCCACGGCCCGCGCGGTGTTGGATGTCGCGCGGGCGAATGTCGTGGTCCGAAACCTGGACCAGGATGAATGGGTCATCGAGGGAGCAGGCGGCCCGCAGGTCACCACCAGCGCGTGGCTTCTGTTTGAATTGCTTTCAGTCATCTACCAACTGGCCGCGAATGCACCTGAGGTCACACTTGCGGCGGCGGCTCTGGGCTTCGATGGAAGCGCCGCACTCCTACTGTGTACGGACGAGTCGACGCGGGCACTGCTCACCACCTGGGGGATCCAGCAGGGCTTCAACTATCTCGCGGGCAGCGCGGTACAGTTGTCTCGGCCACCAAGCGCCGTGCAGGGGTTCGCGGGCCCTCTCGTTCTGCCTCAGGCGCACGCAGCGGCGATCGGGGCGTTGGCGTCATTCCGCGCTGTTACCGCCATCGCATCGGGCGATGCGACGATAGCCTTCCCCGAGGCCCACTGGCTGGCGCCCGAACCAGGGCCAGCCGATTGTCGGCTGGCGATTGTTGCCAGTTTCATTCCCGGAGGTGCTTTCTCGGTACGTGCCGCGTCGCCACGGCAGGTGCGCGCTCAAGCCGAAAGTCTTGTCTTGAGATCCGGTGGCGCCTCACCAGACGATGTCGTTGCGATAACGAAGCTGTCGAGCACGCTGCCCGCCCTCTACATCTCTTTCAGCGCCGTGGAACAATGTTCTGGCGTGCTCGACCGCCTGATCCGGTTTGTCTGTGCCACCGCGATGTCCCGCCCCAATCTCGAGCGTTTGCTGCACGCGCTCACACCGGTCCCCCCGATTGCCTTTAACTACCCCATACCAGTCGCCACGCAGGCGCTGCCGCCGCGCAAGCTGACGATCGGCATGGCAACTTATGACGACTACGACGGTGCCTACTTCTCCGTGCAGGCGCTTCGGCTGTATCATTCCGAGGTGATGGACCAAGTCGAACTGCTGATCGTCGACAACCATCCCGACGGGCCCGCCGCTTCGTCCTTGAAGGCATTGGATCGCTTGGCGCCCAACCTTCGTTACGTGCCGTTCAATCAAACAACCGGGAGTGCCGCGGCCAAGAGCCGGCTTTTTGACGAGGCGACCGGAGAGTTTGTTCTGTGCATGGACAGTCACGTGCTGATCCAGCCTGGAGCGATCCGCCGGTTGCTGGACTATTTCGACGCCAATCCGAACACGCGCGACCTTCTGCAAGGGCCGATTGTCTTTGAAGATCTGGACGCGCTTGCGACGCACTGGACCCCGGGCTGGTCGAACGGCATGCCAGGAACCTGGGCGCTCGCCCCGAGAGACTTCGACCGCGATGGTGAGCCGTTCACGATCCCCATGCAGGGGCTGGGGCTATTTTCCTGCCGCCGCGCAGCGTGGCCTGGCTTCAACCCCAGGTTCCGTGGCTTCGGCGGCGAGGAAGGTTATTTGCACGAGAAGTTTCGCCAGTCCGGGGCGCGGACCTTGTGCCTGCCATTTCTCGGTTGGGTCCACCGTTTTTCACGTCCCTTGGGGGTCCCCCATGCTCCCGTAGGGCGCGATATCGTGCGCAACCACCTGATTGGCATGCGCGAGCTCTCGCTTCCCACCGAAGTAATGGTAGCGCACATGCGCGGGCTCATTGGCACCGAGGCCGTTGATGAAATCATCGGACAAGTCGACGCGGAACTGAGGGGGCCGCTGTAGCGCCATCGCACCACACGCAAGCCGGTACCCTCGTGCCGAGTATAAATGGTGAACCCGGCCCCATCTGCGAGTGCGTCTTCTGGCCGACGTCAGGTCAACGCCTGCAGGCTCTCCATGTCCGCATTTGGGGAGGCGTAGCGAACGTTGATCAACGGCTAGCAGTTGCGGATACAGTTCTGGGACCCACCTCGCACCGAATGCGGTAGGTGGGGCCCGGGCCAATTTGCCTTTCGGTTTAGTTTCCCGTCGCTTTTTCGGCATCCGTCGTTGTAGCCTCGTCCCGCCGCCCTATGCGAGGTGGCCCGAAAACACGAGGGGAACGAATGCGTCACTGGTTGGCTTCTGCCGTGCTTGCCCTGCCCATGCTTGCTATAGCGCCTTTGGCGTACGCGGCAGGTTTCGAGAATGCCGTGGTCTCGGCCGAGAAGGACGCGACTGAAAGCGTGACGACTTTCGCCCCCGACACGCCCGTCATCTATCTGTCGGCCAATCTGGTCGACGTGGCCAACGGGACCACGGTCAGCGTCTCGTGGGTGAGCGTTGATTCTCACGGTGTCGCGCCGGCGAATTTCGCAATCGCCACTGTGGATATTCCCATCGACAATTTCCAGGACAAGATCAATTCAGAACTCAGCAAACCGACAAAGGGGTGGCCAGTCGGCACTTACCGGGTGGACATCACTATCGATGGCACAGGCGCTGAGGCCGCTGCGTTCGAGGTCAAGTAGCCCAGGTCGGGCGGCGACTTGACAGTCAGCGAACTAGCGGGGCGTTGATCGTCGCATCGGGTTGAGGCGCTCTGTTTAATGAGGAGCAAGGAAATGCGGACTTCCAAGGTGATGGGGGCCCTCGTGGTGCTGTTCGCGCTGATACAGGGCGGCTCTGCCCTCGGCCAGGACGAAGGGGGTGACGGCGGCAATGCGGACGGCGGGGCAGCAGACACCGCCACGACGGCCTCATCGGCCGAGGCCCCGCCGGACGCCTCGTCCGAGGCTGTTGTTTGCTTGCCCAGTGGCAAGACAAAGGCCGGGGCCGCCTGCGCCGCGCCCGGCACCGGAGATGACGCGACTCCCCCTGACCCATTCGCAGAAGGCGCGGCGGAGTCCTATGATGGGGCCCCTTCTAGCTCCGGCCCCGTGTACGCGGTGGGCGGCATTAGGTGAACCAACGCTTAGCCCGTTACTGGGGCGGCTAGCCTAGAGCCAATCTGTCAGGAAGGCTGCGCGCTCTGAGCTATGTCGACTGCATCCTGCAACCCGGCGAGACGGGGATCCATTCCGGCCGCATGCATTGGATCATCTATATCCGCGTCCTGTTCTTCGCCCTCATCGGCGGCGTCATCATGCTAACGCCTTTTGCCCTCGCCTCGACGATCGTCGGCGGGATACTCCTCCTTTTCGGCGCGTACATGTTGACCGCTTCCTGGATCTAGCGGATTACGACTGAGGTCCCCGTCACCAACAAGCGCGTAATCCAAAAGCGCGGGCTGATCCGTCGCCTGACCGGTGAAATGAACATGCCAAGGTCGAGTCCGTGATCGTCGACCAAAGCCTGCTTGGGCGAGTGCTGAACTACGGTTCGATCGTGGTTAGAGGGACCGCGTCCGGCATCGAGGGGCCGGATCACATCGCAGATCCGTTATCGCTTCGAAGTTCGATTGTCGTTCGATGAGCGTCGTCTGACCGTCTCGGCTCCCCTCCGCCGCTCGCCGCGCGTCGACCTCCGCATCCAGTTTGCGCTTGACTCGCACTTCCGGCCGCGCCTCCTAGTCGGCACGGCACGGCACGGCACGGCACGGCA
This sequence comes from Devosia sp., assembly GCA_025352765.1. Taxonomy (GTDB): domain Bacteria; phylum Pseudomonadota; class Alphaproteobacteria; order Rhizobiales; family Devosiaceae; genus Devosia_A. The sequence goes on from JANXSI010000297.1 coordinate 4,263, forward strand.
CGGCACGGCACGGCACGGCACGGCACGGCGCTCGAGCTCGCGTCTGGTCGCTTCCTCGATCGGGACATATCAGCGGATCGCCTAGCTGCGGCGGGTGAGCGGTTGTCATGCCGCAAGGTGGCGGATTCGGTGTGGCAGCGGCAAGCTGCCGGGGATAGGGATTGCCCGGTTTCGCGATGGGCAACTGCCCGCGCTTGGTGACGCGGGGCAGCAGGCGGTCCTGATGGGGTGGACTTCAGTTGTGCGGCGTCCTCGAAACGCGGATCGGAGATCGTGAACACCGTCGTCTCTCATCCACTATGGAGTGTACCTTATGCGGCTCGCGATCATGGCGCTCGCCTTCGTGGCATTTTTGGTGCCTGCCTATGCTCAAGACGACAACGGCGGCGGTGGAGACGACGGCGCGACGGCTGCCGAGCCCGTAGCATCGGTTGAAGAACGGGCATCGGACGCCATAGCTTCCCACGAGGTATCTCAAGAGGAGGTGGCCTGCCTGCCAGGCGGCGTCACGGAGGCTGGCGTTCAATGCACGGCCGCGCTAGAATCCGGCACATCTGACCCCTTCGCCACCGTCAATGACCCGCCGACGCCCAAATTGATCGACTTTCTGGGCAAGACTTCGCCAGATCCCTAAGCCAGCACTTGTCGCCCTCGATCAGAGCCATCTTGCCTAGCTGATGGCGGATGCCGTTAGGGGGCGTGGTCGGCTCGGCTCGCAACCGCTGAGCTGTACGAAATCGCACCTATCCTTGGCACGGGATTGGGCGCCTGGTAGCCACCGCCGAAAGCGCCGACCACGTCGTATTCGCTGACCTTTACTCTGTAGACCTGCCAAGGGTGTCGTCTCTCATCGACCGCCGCTGACGTTGTTGAAGACCATGCCAGACTGGCACAGGCCAGCGCCGGTGGCATGGTGATCCGGGATGTGCAGTACCCGCGGGTAGTCGCTCTGGCGAGCCGCGTCGTCATCGCTAGTCGGGTTACACCGGGGGCTCGAGGATGACCACAAGAACGCGGCACTGCAGAGGTCGATCAAGGAACTGCATGCAAGGATCGATCCTGCCAGCGACCCGGAGATGGCCGCGGCGCTGCTTGCGCGGGACCGACGGATGCTGGCTTGCCTTATGGGGTACCTCAAGCAGAGTGAAGCCAACTCCGCCCAAGGCGCCTGGGCCGCTGCAAGGGCAGCCTCGATGCGGCTGGTGTGGCGGACCTAGCGAGCGTCCGTGAAAATGGCACCGACTACCTTGGGAATGTCGAATTCGCCACACAATTACTGCCGGCCGGAAAGCCGGCAGTCGATGCTGCGTGGCACCCGGCCTCAGCCGTGGAACGAAAAGTCGTCGACGGTGAGCGTCAGGCTCGGGTCGATGTGGTCGAGATGGATGTCGATCTCGCTGCCTGTGCCGCCGGTCAGGTTGATGCGGATGGTGAGTTGGTCGACGCCATCGGCATGGTCGACCAGCACCGCGCCGCGCTCGCCAAAATGGGCGGCATCGACCAGATGCGGGCTGTCCGCCGAGCCGAAATGGCTCTCCAGATAGTGCTGGATCTCGGCCAAGTCGATTTTGTCGCCATGCTGGAAGTCATGGATGGTGGCATTGTTGGCGTAGGTGTTAATGGTGAAGAAGTCGTCCCCGCCACCGCCCCAAACCTGATCGTTCGGGCCCACCGACAGTGTGTCGTGGCCATCGCCGCCCGACAGCGTGTTACCGCCATGCGTGTTGGACTGGAGGAAATCGTCGCCCCCGCCGCCCAGCAGCTTGTCGACATCGCCCGCGAGCCCAAGACCCGCTGACAGGAAATCCGCGCCGCTACCGCCAACCAGCACGTCACTGCCGGTTCCGCCGTCGAGTGAGCTGCCGGCATCGTTGCCGAAGATCACGTCATTGCCCGCTCCACCGCCGATGGCGATACTGGAACTTAGCAGAACGCCCCGCGCGTCGAGCACGTCGGCATAGTCGGAGCCGACGACGTTCTCGATGCCGCTGAGCTGCGCACCGGCGCTGCCGTCGAACGTTGCCACCACGCCGCTGTCGCTATTGGCGAAACTCGCCGTATCCCAGCCGGTGCCGCCATCGACCCGGTCGGCGCCGCCTGCCAAGAGGACGTCGTCGCCAGCGCCACCGGTCAGCGTGTTGGTACCGTCGCCGCCATCGATGATGTCGTTGCCGCCGCCGCCCTCGACCAGATCGTTGCCGTCGCCGCCGAACAGCACGTCGTCGCCGTCGCCGCCCAGCACATGGTCGTTGCCCGCGTCGCCCCAGATCCAGTCTCCGGCGGCACCGCCGTCGAGCGTGTCGTTGCCGTCGTCGCCGTTGATGAAATCGCCACCGGTGCCGCCTTCGGCATAGTCGTTGCCGGCCCCACCGAACAGGTGGTCCGAGCCCTGGTCGCCGTAGAGCTTGTCATTGCCGGTATCGCCATAGAGCGAGTCGAGACCAGCGCCGCCGCGCAGCGTGTCGTTGCCGGAGTTACCATAGAGATGGTCGGTGCCGCTGCCCCCCTGGAGCAGATCGTCGCCGTCATTGCCCGAGGCCCAGTTGTTGCCCGTGCCGGTCTCGATCACGTCATTGCCTGAGCCGCCATCGATGCGGTCGTCGCCGGCCTCGCCGAACAGGTGATCGGCGCCATCGCCACCACGCAGATGGTCATCGCCGTCGCCACCATAGAGCCAGTCATTGCCGGTGCCGCCGTCCATCCAGTCATTGCCGGCACCCCCGTACATCGTGTCATTGCCGCCGTTTCCGGTCAGCCCATCGTCTCCCCCCAGGCCAACCAGAACGTTGTTCCCGCCATCGCCTGAAATCTTGTCGGCCAGTTGCGAGCCGACGACATTGGCGAACCCCGTCGCCTGGTCACCCTGCGCGTCGCCGTGCCAGGTGCCGGCAATCGCTGCGCTGGGTGCAGGCTCGAGCCGCACCAGCACACCGGAGCTCGAACTCTCGTAGCCAAGCGTATTGATGCCGCCGCCACCGCTCAGATGGTCGCCCGCAGCACCGCCTTCGACATAGTCGTTACCGGCTCCGCCACCGAGGGTGTTGGCTCCGGCATCGCCGATGAGCACCTTGTCGATGCCGTTACCCGGATCGATCGCCAGCAGATTAAGCACGTCGTCGGAAATGGCCATTGTGGTTCGAGCCTCCTGATCGAATGACGGGCGGAGCATGGACTGGGCGCGTCTGCCGCTCAAATCTCAATTGAGGTTAATTCAGTTCTCCGTTGAAGCGACTTGCACGATGGCCGGAAACACTTCGCAGCGACGGTCGTGCTTCCACTGGTCGGGGTCCGGCTTGTGCTAGCCACCATATGAACCTGCGTTGACCAGGCTTCCGCCGGTCCAGATCGGCTGCGTTCCGATCATTCTCTCGATCAGGGCGGTTTGCCGCGCAAGCGAGCGAGACATCGCCACCTGGTCAATGATTGTCTGTCGTGCGGCCTGCCGTATCTCAAAGGCGTCCCTCCTGCCGGCGAGTGCCTCGGCAAGCGTGTCGGCGAGGGTAGTGGTGTCGAAGAAGGGCACAAGAATGCCGTTTCTCTCGTCTCTCACAAACTCGACGACCGGCGGCGTGTCCGAGCCAATCAGAAGGACACCTGCCGACATTGCCTCGAGCATCGACCATGAGAGCACGAACGGATAGCTCAGGTAGACATGAGCTGCCGAGACCTGGAACAGCCGGATCAACGCTTCGTGCGGCAGTGTCCCGACGAAGTGGATGCGCGAGGGGTCGATGCTGGTCTCCCGCAGCATCGATTCGCGCCAACTGCCGCCCCTTGGGGGACCCGCGCCATAGCTCGTACCATCCGCGCCCGCCACGACGATCACCGCCGCCTTGTTGATCCGCGTCAGCTCGGCTGCTGCGCGCATGAACTGCGGAAAGCCTCGGTAAGGTTCGAGATTGCGGGCGGCATAGGTCACCACCGGATCACCGGCGCGCAGCGTCCGCCCGTCGGGCAGCACAAATTGTGCGTTCGCGTCAGGCCGGCAAAACTGGGTATTGATGCCCTCGTGAATCACCCCAATCCGTCGCGCGAGTGCCTCGGGGTAGCCGCTCCGCTGCCAGCGGGTCGGGCTGAGCCCGACGTCAGCCGACAGCAGCGTCGTGACCTGGGCGAAGTTGCGCGCCTTGAGGCGCGCAATGTCGTCGATGCCGATGGTTTCCGACGGGTCGAAGCCGACGTCGGCCCCCTTGTGGCGATAGTAGTGCTCGCAATAGGCCAGCAGCGGCGTGCCGGGAAACACATCCCTGGCGAACAGCAGGCTGCCCCAGCCGGAGTGCCCCACAATGATGTCGGGGACGCCGCCGCGCTTCCGCCAGTCATCCATGGCCTCGGCGGCGCTCGTGCCCACGCGGGTCTGGTAGTCGACCGCCGACTTACCGCCGCGGTCCGGCCCGACCGGGCGATGCTGGATAGTCTTGACGCCGATAACCGCTTGGTCAGATGTCTCGCACAGCATCGACACGTCATGACCCTGCCGGACCAAATGTCCGGCCAGATGTAAAAATTGCCCCGGTCCATGCCGATGCACGAAAAGAATGGTCGCCACGTGTCCCTCTAGGTTGGTCGGCCCTGTCGCTCGCTCGGTAAAATTGCTCCTTTGCTGGCATGAAAATCTAAAGTTGTCGGTCGGCATTGATATGGCGTGGGATATGGCCAAGCAATTTGAATCATATTCTAGAAGTAGTACTGCCGCAGTGACGACGAGTGAGGTTGGGAATGGCGAAGACGACCTCGAAATCGGCCAACCACGACATCATTGTCAGCGGCCGCCGCACCATGTTTCACGGCATTGCTTATGCCGGGCTATTGAGCGCCTTCATCAACGTACTGCAGATGCTGGTGCCGCTCTACATGCTGCAGGTGCATGACCGCGTGCTCAACAGCCG
>JANXSI010000358.1 GCA_025352765.1 Devosia sp.
GCCGAAACGCCGAAATGCCCTTGGCGTTGGCGGTCGGGAACGGCGGCCCGGCCCGATTGCAGCCACCGACGTAAAACAGGATTTTGGGCATCGATCACTCCGAACTGCGCGCAAGCGGATTCGCGCCCGACCATAGATGGAATCGGCGTCGATGGCGGCAGGAATTTCAGCGGCAGATCAGGTTTTCAGTCGAGCGGTCGTCGCGGGACTGGGCCGCAGAACGCCCGTCAGCCCCGCGGTCTCAGCGTCGAGCGGCCGCCATCGACGCCGATGATCTGGCCGGTCATCCAGCCGGCATCGGGCGCCAGGAGGAAGGCCGCGATTGCTGCAACGTCGTCGGGCTCGCCGAGCCGCGGAATGGCGTGGAGCTTGGCGATCGACGCGGCCATGCTGTCGGAGGCGGTCAGCGCTTCGGCGAGCGGCGTGCGGGTGAGCGACGGCGCCACGCAGTTGACGCGGACCTTTGGTGCGAGTTCTGCGGCAAGCGACAATGTCAGCCCCTCGACGGCGCCCTTGGCCATGCCGATCGAAGCGTGCCCCGAAAAACCCTGGGCCACCGCGACGGAGGAAAACAGCACCACCGAGGCCGGGACATCACGGACCGCCGTCAGGGCCGGCAGTGCGGCCTTGACGGCGAGTGCGGCGCCCAGCGCGTTGAGGCGGAAATCGGCAATGAAGTCCGCCTCGGTCAGCCGCTGCAACGGGCGGATGGTGATCGACCCGACGCAATAGGCGAGGCCAGAGACTGTTTCCCCGGCTGCGGCGCAGGCCGCATCGATGGCCTCCGGATCATTGACGTCGGCCACCGAAAAGGAGGCGCCGACGTCGGTTGCGAGCGCCTCGAGGCTGGCGCGGTTGCGGCCAACAAGATGCACCTGCCGGCCGTCCGTCCGCAGCCGGCGGGCGAGCGCCGAGCCGATCCCGCCAGTGCCACCGAAGATCAGTACGGTCATCGCCCGCTCCTTGCCGGCGCGCGCATCAGGGCGTCGCCAACTGCTCGAAGACCGCCTTCAGACGTTCGGCGACCTTGGGGGGCTGGGTCACTGCCTTGAGGGCATCGAGATTGGACGGGCTGTCGCCCACCACCACGACGGCGACCATGCCGAGACCGTAATGCGGGGCACATTTGACCTCATAGGCGCCGGGGACCGTAAAGGTCACCGCGACCGGCTGGCTGATAGCGCCCTTGAACGGCTCGGCACCAGCGGGGAGCAGTCCATCCACGGTCTGGGCGTTGTGACCCTTGTCGGTGGGAACGAAGGTCACGGTGTCGCCGACCGCGACGCGGGTCAGGGCCGGTTCGAAGACGAAGGCGCCCGCCGCGCCCTTGTTCAGCATCTGGACTTCGAAATTGGCGGCCAGCGCCGGGCTCGCGGCGAGGGCAAGAAGCGCCGCGACAGCAAAGGATTTGGTGATGTTCATGAGAGGTCTCCGACAGGACCGGCTGGTTTGCAGCCGTTGAAAGCCTTACGTCCGGCGCGCCCGGCCGGATCAGACGCGGCGGCCGGTGCGACCGGCGGCCGCAGCGGCGCGCGTCGGCGCCGCTCAGCGTTCGAGACGGGCCAGCAGGCTCGACGTGTCCCAGCGCTCGCCGCCCATCGCCTGGACGTCGGCGTAGAACTGGTCGACGAGCGCGGTGAGCGGCAGACGAGCGCCGTTGTCGCGGGCTTCGTCGAGCACGATCGACAGATCCTTGCGCATCCAGTCGACGGCGAAGCCGAAATCGAACTTGCCGGCGTTCATGGTCTTGTAGCGGTTCTCCATCTGCCAGCTCTGCGCGGCGCCCTTCGAAATCACCTCGATCACCGCCTCGATGTCCATCCCGGCCCGCTTGCCGAAGTGAATGGCCTCAGCGAGCCCCTGGACGACGCCGGCGATGCAGATCTGGTTCATCATCTTGGCGAGCTGGCCCGAGCCCGACGGGCCGAGGAGCCGTGCCGCCTTGGCAAAGGCCATGATGGTCGGGTGCGCCCGATCGAACGCCGCGGGGTCGCCGCCGACCATGACGGTCAACTGGCCGTTCTCGGCACCGGCCTGACCGCCCGAAACGGGAGCGTCGAGGAAATCGAAGCCGCGCCCCTGCGCCGCGGTGTGGAGTTCGCGGGCGATGCCGGCAGAGGCGGTGGTGTGGTCGACGAACAGCGCGCCGGCTCCCATGGCGTCGAACGCGCCGTCGGGACCCAGCGTCACCTGCCGCAGATCATTGTCGTTGCCGACGCAGGCAAAGACCACATCCTGGCCCGCCGCGGCCTCGCGGGGGGTTGCAGCGAGACGACCGCCATTGTCGGCGACCCATTTTTCCGCCTTGGCGCGGGTCCGGTTGTAGACGGTCACGTCGTGGCCCTTGGCCTTGAGGTGGCGCGCCATCGGATAGCCCATGACGCCAAGTCCGAGGAATGCAGCTTTGACCATGTGGGAGGACCTTCCGGGCGGTGATGTCGAGCAAGAGTGTGTTTTCCGGTTCATACGCGGCGGAGGCTGTGGGGGGAAGAGAGTGACGCAGCGGCCGCGCCCGGCCGTCGCGTGTCAGTTTGACAGCCAGTGGCGTGTGCTGCGACAGTCCGGCCAACTTGATTTGGGGCAGGCGGGGACGAGGGGTCGGCCCTGCCGCACGGGGACGACACCACATGCCGAAGACTTATCGCGCCACGCCGTGGGGCCTGCGCGCCGTTTCGAGTGCGCTGGCGCTCGCCTGCTTCATGCTGGCCCCGGTCGCCGTGCGGGCACAGGACGCCGACGTCGATCCGGCGTGCGTGGCAGCCGGCATTGTCGATGCCAGCGCCTGCGCGGACTTTCTGGCGGCCAACGCCGCCCCGCCCGCCGATGAGCCCGTGGTCGAAGAGCCGGTCCCGGATGAACCGGTGATCGAGGAACCGGCGGTCGAAGAACCGGTGGTGGAGCAGCCAGCCGTCGTGGAGCCCGTGGTGGATGAGCCGGTCCCCGATGAGCCCGTGGTCGAGCAGCCGGCGGTCGACGAGCCCGTCGTGCCGGACCCCGCTCCTGCCGACACCACCAGCGATCTCGATCCGGCCTGCGTCGCAGCCGGGATCGGCGACGCCGATAGCTGCGCGAGCTTTCTCTCGGGCGGCGATCAGCCTGTTCCCGAAGAACCGTCGGTCGATGCGCCCGCCGACGAACCCGTCGTCACCGACACGATGTCGGAGGCGCCGGTGGTCAACGACGTGCCAACGGATGAGTCAGCCGTCGAGAGTGTCCCCTCCGAGGAGCCTGCGGTCGAGGACAGCTCGTCGACCGAACCGGCCGTCGATACCCCGCCCGCTGACGTCGTGACGGACGAGACCTCGTCGGACCAGCCGGCGGTCAGCGAAGAACCGGCGGCCGAACCGGTCGTGGACCCGGCCGCCGAGGACGACTCTGCCTTTACTGGCGACGATGCGCCCACCGATGCGGCCTTCTCTAGCGAGACGCCGATCACGACCGACGAGCAGGGCCAGCAGGTCGAGCCGATCGCCGACCTGCCGCCCGACACCGACCCGGCCGATGTGGCGCCGGTGACCGACAGCGGCAAGGTGGGCGAGGACGCCGGCGAGCCGCCGCAGCCGCCTGAATTCGTGCCGGTGGACGATGCGCAGGCGCAGACCTTCGACGTGCCACCCGAGACCGACCCGGTGGCCGACGAGGAGGCGACGCAGATCGATACGGCCCCGTCGTTCGAGGCGCCGCAGGGCGTCACCATCATCGACCAGTCGACCAAGGTGTACGAGGTCAACAACCAGATCATCATCAACAACTTCGCCGAGGATCGCGACCGGCTGGCGTATGAGTCGAGCAGCGTCGACTATTACAGCTATCCCAACGGCAGCTCGAGCGAGACGATCTATCGCGACGATGGCAGCCAGCTGATCACCATCTACGACCGCTTCGGCAACATCATCAGCCGCACGGTCTACGATGCGGACGGCAACGGCTATGATCTCGCCTATTACGATCCGTCGTATCAGGAAGACGAGCGGATGTACTGGGGCGATCCGGGCGATGACCTGCCGCCGCTCAGGATCGAGGTCTCGCTCAACCTCTATATCTTCGTCTATGACCGCTACGACCTGGCGGACCTGACGCGCTTCCTGTTCCTGCCGCCGGTCGAGCCGATCCGCCATCTCTACACCATCGACGAGGTCAAGCGGTCGCCGCGGCTGCGCGATGCGGTGCCGCGCGTCGAGATCGGCGAGCTGAGCTTTGCGAGCGGCAGCGCCGACGTGACGCCGCAGCAGGTGCCCAAACTCAAGAAGCTGGCGAGCGCCATCCTTGCCGTGCTCAAGAAGAACCGCGGCGAGACCTTCCTGATCGAAGGGCATACCGACGCCGTCGGCAGCGACCGCGACAATCTGGTGCTGTCGGATGCGCGCGCCAGAGCGGTCGCCCGGGTGCTGACGCGGTCGTTCCACGTGCCGCCGGAGAACCTCGTGACGCAGGGCTATGGCGAGCGGTTCCTCAAGGTGAAGACAGCGGGACCGTCGGCTGCCAATCGCCGCGTGGCGGTGCGGCGTATCACGGCGCTGATCACCCCGACCCGCTA
>JANXSI010000380.1 GCA_025352765.1 Devosia sp.
CTCCGCAGAGTGTCGCTGCAAAACGCTTCAAATACAGGGTCTTAATGCCCTTTCGAAGCCCTTGTTGCAATCGATTACACAAGACTTTTCGGTCGCTGCAGGGTGGCGCCACTGCTGAAGTCTGCGGCCCGCAGGGACCGAAAAGTCTTGTGTAATCGATTGCAAGAAGGTCTTCGAAAGGGCATTAAGACCCTGTATTTGAAGCGTTTTGCAGCGACACTCTGCGGAGGGAGAGCGGGAGGTGGCAAGTGCCAACGTCAGCAAGCGGCCGGGTCTGAAGCCACGTGCGGCGAGCCGCGGCACCAACCAGATTGGAGTCCGGCTCTATAACGAGCGCCTCGTCCTATCGCTGATCCGCCGGCACGGCGAATTGCCCAAGGCCGATGCCGCCCGCATGACGGGGCTCTCGCCCCAGACCATTTCCATCATCATGAACCAGTTGACCGTGGACGGTCTGCTGACCCGCGGCACGCCACAGCGCGGCAAGGTCGGCCAGCCGCTGGTTCCCTACTCGCTCGACCCCGAAGGCGCGCTGGCGTTCGGGCTTAAGATCGGCCGCCGCAGCGTCGATCTCTATCTGATCAACTTCACCGGCGAGATTCTGAAGCTCCTGCACAAGACGTATCGCTATCCCACGCCCGATGGCATTCGCCGCTTCGCGCAGGAAGGAATCCAGGAGCTGCTGGTGGACCTGCCCGAGCGGCTGGCCAAGCGCATCGCGGGTCTCGGCATCGCCGCCCCCTATGAGATGTGGACCTGGCACGAGGAGATCGGTGCGCCGCGCGACGAGATCGACGCCTGGCGCGACATCGACATGCGCGCCATGATGGCCGAGATCTGCCCCTGGCCGGTGTATTTTGCCAACGACATCACCGCCGCCTGCGCCGCCGAACTGATGTTCGGCATCGGCGGCGACTACGTCGACTATCTCTACGTCTTTGTTGGCTCGTTCATCGGCGGCGGCCTCGTGCTCGACGGCCATCTGTTTCCCGGTCGCACGCAGAATGCCGGTGCGCTGGGCTCGATGCCGGCCCCGGGGGCCCCCAACAAGGGCGGCCGGCACGCCGCGCAACTGGTCAACGTCGCCTCGATCTACGTGCTCGAACGCAAGCTCATCGCCCAAGGCCGCGACGCCAGCATGCTTTGGCAGTCGCCCGACGACTGGGGCGACGATCTGGGCACCGCGCTCGACGAATGGATCGAGGAAGTGGCCACCAGCGTCGCCTTTTCGATCGTCTCGGCGATCGCGGTGGTCGACGTCGAGACCGTCATCATCGATGGCGCCTTCCCCGTCACGGTGCGCCGCCGCATCATCGAGCGGACTCGCCTCGCGCTCGAGCGCGTCAACCAGCTTGGCCTGTCGCCGTTCCGGCTGGTCGAAGGCTCGATCGGCAACGCCGCACGCGCCATCGGCGGGGCCTCGTTGCCGCTGCTCGCCAATTTCACCCAGGACCGCGAAGTGCTGTTCAAGGACGTCGCCCCGTCGGGCACCTTCGGGCGGCCAGGCCGCAGCGCGTAGTCGCCGGCCGGCTTCATTGCTCGTTAACCCTTGCGGCAGATTGCCGATCGGTTGAAACCGCGTTCCAACCTCGCTGCGCTAGCGTCCCCGTTGCACTTTGGAGTTGGGGGCGTCGCCATGCGGCAGTCGCGTTGGAAGTTCTCGGTCGCCGTGCTGTTGCCGGTGATCACAGCCGTACTGGTGACGATCGGCCTCGCCGCCGGCTTCGTGGTCTGGTCGGCCGGGCAGACCGACCAGCGCGCGCTCGATCGCCAGCTCGCCTTCGCCGCCAATGTGGTCAAGACCGCCCGTTCGGATTTCGAGGGCGAGCAGGCCACCGAGGTGTTGCGGCCCGAAGCCACTGATGCGGTCCTCGGGCCATCGCCCGATCTCGACTGGATCGCCGACAATTTCGGCGACGCCGAGTACAGCGACTTCGGCCACAACCGCGTTTACGTCCTCGATCCCGAGCTGCGGCCGCTGTTCGCCGCCCGCGACGGCGAGGAACAGGACATCACGGCCTACGACGCCGACCGCGCCGTTGTCGATCCGCTCGCCGTTCGCTTCCGTGCTCCCGAACTGGCGGCCGGGATCGCGGCGTTCCAGGCGGGCAATGCCGACGCCCCGCCGCAGCTTTCGGACTGGGTGGTGGTCGGCGGCCGGCTGGCCCTGGTCAGCGCCCTGCCGATCGTCTCCGACTGGGAGGGCGAAGAGCAGGCACCGGGCCACTACTACACCCACGTAGCGTTCCGCTTCCTCGACAGCGAGGCGTCGTCCTACCTGGCAGATGACTACATGCTCGACGGCGTGCATTTCGATGTTTTGCCCAACACCCTGCCCAAGGAAGCCGCGGTGCCCATCGCCAACGAGGCGGGCCGGTTCGTCGCCTGGTTCAAGTGGCTGCCGGATCGCCCCGGCGCAGCGCTGCTCTATGAAACGCTGCCGGCGAGCCTCGGCCTGCTGGGCGTGATCGCGCTGGTGCTCGCGCTGCTGCTGCTGGGGCTGGCCCGCTCGACCCGCGCCCTCGAGAAGGCCCGGGCCGATGCACTGTTTCGCGCCACCCACGATCAGCTGACCGGGCTCGCGAACCGCGCGTTGTTTGCCGAGCGCCTCGAGCGTTCGCCCCTGCCGCTGACGTTGCTGGCGCTCGATCTTGATCGCTTCAAGGCGGTCAACGACACGCTGGGGCATGAGGCGGGCGACGACCTGCTGAAGCAGGTCGCGGCGCGGCTCACGCCCCTCGTGCGCGAGACCGATATCGTTGCCCGGCTCGGCGGCGACGAATTCATGATCCTGCTTTCGGGCAAGATCGACGCCGGGTCCGTCGAGAGCCTTGCGAGGCGTGTGCTCGAGGTGCTCGGGCAGCCCTTCCGGCTCGGCAGCGAAACCGCCAATATCGGAGTCAGCGTCGGCATCGCCTCGGCCCTCAAGGACGGGCGCGAGGACCTCGTGTCGCGAGCCGACTATGCGCTTTATGACGCCAAGGAATCGGGCCGTAACACCTTCCGGATGTTCGACGACCTGAAGAAAGCCGCCTAGCCCGCGGCGGCCAGCACTGCCGCCAGCCGCGCCTCGCGGACGCGCAACCCGTCCTGCCGGTCCGTGGCGGCCGCCCACAACTCGCTGAGCTTGGCGGTCTCGAACATCGCGAACAGGCACGGCGCGATATAGCTCTTGCGGGTGATCGATGGCGTATTGCGCAGGAACGCCGCGACCGAAATCGTCACCGCCGTCACCTGCCGCTTGCGCGCCGCGACCGAGGGCCCTGGCTCGAGCTTGGCGAGCGCCTCGGCAGCCAGCGCACTGGCATGGAGCGTCCGGAAATCCTTGGCCGTCACTGCGGCGTCGGCGATCTCACGCAGATAGCGGTTGAGCTCCTCCGTGCGGATCGCCCGTGCCGCGCCGTCCTCGCCGCGGTGCATCAACAGCCGCTTGCCCGGAATCGACTTCACCCGAACGATCGCCGCGGCAAGCTTGGCGTCCGCAAGCGTGTAGTTCGCAACCTTGCCGCTCTTGGCCGGGAACTTCAGCACCAGCGTGTCGCCTTCGATCGCGACATCGCGGCCGAACAGCGTGCCCGCTCCCCGCGTGCCGCGCGCATCGAGATAGCGCTCGCGCCCGATCCGCATCGCCGTTCGGTCGATAAGGGCCACACCGATGGCAAGCGCCAGGCGCCGGCTGCCGGTCTCCGCCTCGAGGTCTTCGCTGACCCGCCGTCGGATCTTCGGGAGCGCGTTGGTGAGCATAGCCAGTTGTGCCTGCTTTTTGCGCGTCCGCCGCGCTTCCCAGTCCACATGGTAGATATACTGCACGCGCCCCGCTGCATCGACGCCGCACGCTTGGATGTGCATGTTGGGCAAAGGCGCGATCCGCACCTCCGTCCACGCTGGCGGAATCCCCAGGTGCATGGCACGTTCGCGCAATTCTCCCGGCGGCCACGGCGCACCCTCTGCGTCGAGAAAGACATGCCCACGTCCACGTCGGACGCGCCGGACAACGAGGGCCTCACGGCCGACCGATTTGAGACGCGCCATGTCGGCGGCCTATGGCGAAATCGCGCTGGGCGGCGTGTTCATCGCAAACACCACGAAGAGCACGGCGAAGATCAGCACAATCGCCACCGTCGAAATGATCAGCACGCGGAAATTGCCCAGTCGCCGGTTGGCGCCGCGCACTTCCGTCGTCGTCTTGTGGGGATCATAGGTATCCATCTGCCCCTCCTTTGCTGTGTAGGGAGGCAACGCTGCGACACGGCTGCGGTTCCGGCGGGGCTTGACCTCGCCCCTGCGCCCGGCAATCTGCTCGGGCAGCAGCGCGGGGCATTCATGCGAATCGGTTCGGGCCAGTGAGCCTCGGCACTTGTCTTCTCGCCCGGGCCACCGGCCTGCCAAAGTGGTTTGGCCGCGCGCGCCGGACGCGAGGCCTGCGCGTCGCCATGCGCGACGGCGTCCACCTCCAGACCGAGCTGTTCCAGCCCAAGCACGACGCACCGCAGCCCACCATCCTGATCCGCATCCCCTATGGACTGAGCGGCTTTTCGACCGCCGCCGAGACCCTTGCCGAGCGCGGCTACAATGTCGTCATCCAGGCCTGCCGTGGCACCGGCAGGTCCGAGGGCGAGTTCGAGCCGCTGGTGCGGGAACGCGACGACGGGCTCGACACCCTGGCCTGGATCAAGCAGCAGGCCTGGTATGACGGCCGCCTCGGCACCGCCGGCCCGAGCTACCTCGGCTACGCCCAGTGGGCGATCTGCGACGCCCTACCCAAGATTTCCGCCATGGGCATCCGCGTCTCGAGCGCCGAATTCCGCAGCGTCGTATTCCCCAACGGCGCCTTTCACCTCGGCCTTTGGCTGAGCTGGATCCAGTTGATCGTCGGGCTGCGCGCCTATCCGCTGCGCATGTCCTGGCGGCTCGCCTCTGGCGGCATCGAGCGGCGCAGCCTCAAAGCCTCAATGACGCTGCCGCTGCTCGACGCCGACAAGGTGGCAACCGGCGCCAAGGTGCCGTTCTGGAAAGACCTGCTCGAAAGCTCGGCGGGAAACGAAGCCTATTGGGAAGCGGCCGACCACACGCATCGGCTCGGGCCGCGCACGCCGCCCACGAGCTTCGTGTCGGGCTGGTACGATTTCATGATCACCCAGCTGCTGCGCGACTACCAGACACTGGTCGACGCCGGCCACACCCCCTACCTCAGGGTCGGACCGTGGGTGCACGTCAGCCGCGAGATCCAGCTCGAAGGTCTCGCCGATACGCTGGCGTGGATGAACGCCATGCTCAAGGGCGATCGCTCGGGCCTGCGCGACAAGCCGGTGCGCCTCTATATCGGCGGCCTCGACCAATGGCGTGATTTTGAGGCCTACCCTCCCGGCATCCCCGACACCCAGATCTGGCATCTGCATCCGCAGAACGTACTGTCGCAGCGCCCGGTCAAGGCTTCGCCGCCCGACCGTTACACCTATGACCCGCGCAAGCCGACCCCGAGCCTAGGTGGCGCGATGTTTGCCTTCACCGGTGCCGGGCCGGTCGACCAGGCAAAACTCGAGAGCCGGAACGATGTTCTGGTGCTGACCTCGGAGCCGCTGTTTTCCGATATCACGGTGATCGGTCAGGTCACCGCCACCATCTACGCCAGGGCAAGCCTGCCGGAGGCCGACATCTTCGTCAAACTCTGCGACGTCGACGAGAAGGGCGTATCGATCAACATCTGCGATGGTATCATCCGCAAGACCGCTGCCGATCCCGCCGAACCCGACGACATCTGGAAACTCAGCCTCAAGCTCCACCCGACGGCCCACTGCTTCCGGCGCGACCACCGGCTGCGCATCATCGTCGCGAGTGGCGCGCATCCCCGCTACGCCCGCAACACCGGCACCAGCGAGCCGTTCGGAACCACCACAAGGCTGGTCCCCGTCGACATCGAGATCTTCCACGACCCCGAGCACCCCAGCGCCGTGCATCTGCCGGTCCACGAGATCGAGCGGTGACCCGTACCGTCGTCATCCTGTCGGTGAGCGCCGCGGTGGCGCTGCTGCTCACCGTCCTGCTCGGGGCGACGCATGACTACCCCGCCTATGTCGACCAATGGCGGCTCGTGCTCGACGGCCTCGATCCGTGGAGCACCGACAACGCCTACGGCCCGCTGCACAATGCTTTTGCGCTCTTGGTGCCGCTCCATCCCTTGGCGCCCAAAGTGTTCACGGTCGCGGCGATGCTGATAGCCAATGGGCTTCTGGTGCTGCGACTCGAGCGCCTCAGGCCCTTCGCCGAGTGGCGCACGACCTACGTTGCGGTCTTCGCCGCCAACGCCCTCATCCTCATCTGCGGCATCTGGTATGGCAACAACGACGTCTTCGTGGCGGCACTGGTGATGGGGGCAGTGCTGGCGCGGCTCGACCGGCGCGTCGTGCTGGCCGGCATCCTGCTCGGGCTCGCAACGCTCGACAAATACTACCCGCTGCTGCTGGTCCCATTCTTCGCGCTCGATGCGCGCAGCTTCAACACCCGCCTGACGCTTTCGGCGCTGCTGACCGTCGTTGCCGGCCTCGGCGCTGGAATCGTGCTCTGGGGCAGCGACTTCCTCGAGGCACTGCGGTTCGGCGTCGGGCGCGATGCGACGATCCTGTCGATCCTGAGGCCCATCGTCGGCATCGGCCGTGACCTCGGCATTGCCCGCTACACCGACCTCCTGGTTCTCTACAATGGCCCGGTACTGCTGCTGGTCTGGCTGCTCGCCTTCATCCTCGCCTGGCGCCGGCGCGACAGCTGGCTGGTGAGCGCCAGCTGGGGCTTCTTCGCCCTGCTCCTCACCTACAAGGTGGGCCACCAGCAGTTCTGGGTCACCTGGCTGGCGCTGGTCGCCTGCCTGCCCCTGCTCGACACCCCGGAGGCGGACCGGCTGGCGCGCGTCAGCCTGCCCTTCGCGACGTTCCTGTCGGTCTTCCAGCTCGGCTTTGCGCTGATCCACCCCACCTATTATCGCGGCGGGCTGCACTTCATCCCCAACTACATCGGGTTCATCAGTTTCGGACTCGGCGTCTGGACCCTCTGGCGGTTCCTGAGGCCCGGCGCCGCCGCGGCTATGGCCGCTTCTCGCCCTCGAGCTTGACCCGCTC
>JANXSI010000389.1 GCA_025352765.1 Devosia sp.
GCCGAATTCCTGTTCGACGACGAGCATGCGCTGGTCCGCATCGACATGTCGGAGTTCATGGAGAAGCACTCCGTGGCCCGGCTGATCGGCGCGCCTCCGGGCTATGTCGGCTATGACGAGGGCGGCATGCTCACCGAGGCGGTGCGCCGCCGGCCCTATCAGGTGGTGCTGTTCGACGAGATGGAGAAAGCCCATCCGGACGTGTTCAATGTCCTCCTGCAGGTGCTCGACGTCGGGCGGCTGACGGACGGGCAGGGGCGCACGGTCGACTTCCGCAACACCATCATCATCATGACCTCGAATTTGGGGTCCGAGTATCTGGTGGCGCTCAACGAGACCGAGTCGGTCGAACTGGTGCGCGGCAAGGTGCTCGATGCGGTGAAGGCGGCGTTCCGTCCGGAATTCCTCAACCGCATCGACGACATCATCCTGTTCCACCGGCTGCAGCGCCAGCACATGGGGGCCATCGTCGACATCCAGCTCAAGCGGCTCGGGACCCTGCTCAAGGATCGCGACATCCACCTGACGCTGACCGAAAAGGGCCGCGAGTGGCTCGCCAACGAGGGTTACGATCCGGCATATGGCGCCCGGCCGCTGAAGCGCGTCATCCAGCGCGAAGTGCAGGACCGGCTTGCCGAGGCGATCCTCAGCGGCGACGTGCAGGACGGCCAGAACGTGCTGGTCGATGCCGGCGACGCCGGACTGATCCTCCTGCCCGAGATCGAGGGCGAGCCGGTGGCGCCCGCCGCGGCCGCGTAATACAATCGTCCATGTCACGGGGCGGCCTTCGGGCCGCCCCTTTTGCTTGATCGCCGAACAGGACCGACCATGACCAATCCGTTTTTCGAAGCCTGGACCACGCCGTTCGGTGCCCCGCCGTTCGATGCGATGCAGGCCGAACACTTCAAGCCGGCCTATCTGGCCGCCCTCGACTCGCATCGCGCCGAAATCGCCGCGATTGCGACGGCTACCGGCGCGCCCAGCTTCGACAACACCATCGCGGCCCTTGAGCGGAGCGGCCAGCAGCTCAGGCGCGTCGACATGGTGTTCTCGCAACTGGCCTCGGCCCACACCAGCGACGATCTGCAGGCGATCGAGCGCGAGCTGGCGCCGCTGGTGGCGCGGCACTGGAACGACATCTATCTCGATCCGGCGCTGTTCGCCCGGGTCGACGCGCTCTACCAGCAGCGCGACAGCCTTGGCCTCGATGCCGAGGCGCTGCGCGTGCTCGAGCGCTACCATCTCGATTTCGTACGCGCCGGCGCAAAACTCACGGCTGACGAGCGGACGCGGTTCGGCGCCATCGTCGAGCGGCTGGCGGTGCTGGGCACCCAGTTCGGGCAAAACGTTCTCGCCGACGAGGCGACGACGGTGTTCGCGCTCACCGAGGCCGAGGTCGAGGGGCTGCCCGAGTTCGCGCGCGCTGCGGCGGCGGAGACTGCCCGCGAGCGGAAGCTCAATGCACCCTATGCCGTCACCAGTTCGCGCTCGAGCGTCGAGCCGGTCCTGCATTTCGCCCGCGACCGGGCGACCCGCGAGAAAGTCTGGCGGGCGTTCGTCAGCCGAGGCGGCAATGGCAATGCCAACGACAACCATCAGGTGATCGCCGAGACGGTGGCATTGCGGGCCGAACTGGCGGGTCTCCTCGGCTACCCGAGCTACGCCGACTACAAGCTCGCCGACAGCATGGCCAAGACCCCGGCGGCGGCGCAGGCGCTGCTCGAGGAAGTGTGGACGCATGGCCGGCAGCGCGCGCTCGAGGATCGCGACGGGCTGCAGCAACTGATCGCCGGCGAGGGGAGTACGTTCCCGCTCGAGGCGTGGGACTGGCGCTACTATGCCGAAAAGCTCCGGCTCGCCCGCTATGATTTCGACGAGAACGAGCTCAAGCCCTATTTCGAACTCGACAAGGTTGTTGAAGCAGCGTTCTACACGGCAGAGCGGCTGTTCGGGCTGAGCTTTTCGCTTCGCGACGATGTCCCGGTCTATCACCCGGATGTGCGGGTCTGGGAGGTGTCGAGCGGCGGCAAGCCGATCGGGCTGTTCTATGGCGACTTCTTCGCCCGGGCCAGCAAGCGCAGCGGCGCCTGGATGACATCGTTCCGCGATCAGTCGCGGCTGATGGGCGACGTGCTGCCGCTCATCGTCAACACCTGCAATTTCAACAAGCCGGCCGAAGGCGAGCCGGCGCTCTTGTCGCTCGACGAGGCGCGGACGGTGTTCCACGAGTTCGGCCATGGCCTCCATGGCCTCCTCTCCAACGTCACCTATCCGCGGATTGCCGGCACCAGCGTGGTGCGCGACTTCGTCGAGTTGCCGTCCCAGCTTTACGAGCACTGGCTGGAACAGCCGCCGGTGCTGGCGCGGCTCACCCACTACAAGACCGGCGCGCCGATTCCCGAGGCGCTGCTCGCGCGGATGAAGGCAGCCCGCAAGGCCAACACGGGTTTCCAGACCGTTGAGTTCGTCTCCTCGGCGCTGCTCGACATGGCCTATCACGCCCGCGGTCCGGGCGAGGGCGATGTCGGCGCCGTCGAAGCGGAGACGCTCGCGCGCATCGGCATGCCGCGCGAAATCGCGCTCCGGCACGCCAGCCCGCATTTCGGGCACATCTTTTCGGGCGATGGCTACGCCGCCGGCTACTACAGCTACCTCTGGTCCGAGGTGCTTGACGCTGACGGCTTCAAGGCTTTCGACGAAGCTGGCGACCCGTTCGATCCGGCGACCGCCGAGCGGCTCTATACCTATGTGTATTCGGCCGGCGGCTCGCGCGACTTCGCTGAGGCCTACCGGCTGTTCCGCGGCCGCGACCCGCAGATTGACGGGCTACTGGAGCAGCGGGGGTTCGTCACGGCACCGGTCGAGGCGGGGGGAGCCTGACGCCCGCCTATTGACCCGGCCCTTGGGTCCGGCCCGATAAGGGATGCCGGTTCCAATCTGCGAGGTGAGTCGTGCGCTCAGGCCCGTTCGTCAATGCCGCCGAGGCCGCGCGCCGGCTCGGCGTCTCTCCCAAGGCCCTCAGGCTCTATGAGCAGCGTGGACTGCTGGTTCCCGACCGCAGCACCGCAGGCTGGCGGGTGTATGGGCCGGAGCATCTGGGGCGAGCCGCCGAAATCGTCGCCCTGCGGCAACTCGGCCTCGGGCTCGGGCAGGTGGCGCGGGTGCTCGATGGCGATCCGCGCGAGCTCGAGCCGGCGCTGGCCCGGCACCAGGCGGTCGTCGAGGGCCAGATCCGCGATCTGTCCGGGGTCGCCGAAAGGCTCCGTTCGCTCCGGGGGAAGCTGGCGGACGGCGCGGTGCCCGCACCGGGCGAACTGCTTGGCGTACTCGAGCCGGCAGCGCCCGCCATTGCCTTCGATCTGCCCTGGCCATGGGGCGGCGAGCCATTCGACCTGCGCGGCATCGGCCGCCTCACTTACATCACCGGCCCGCTCGGCAGTGGCAAGACGCGACTCGCCATAGCCATCGCCGCGCATCTGCCAGGTGGCGTATTCCTCGGCCTCGACCGGCTCGAGGCGGACGGATCGGCGGCGCTTGCCCGGCTGGCGTCCGATCCGGCCCTCGCCGCCCGGGTCGAGTCGGTGACACGGAGCCTCGTCGAAGACGGCGCGTGCCGCTCGCCGGCGCTGCTGGCCCTGCTGGTCGGGCTCGATGCGGATGCGCCCGTAGTCATCGACATGGTCGAACAGGGCCTCGACCAGATGACCCAGGACGCGTTGGGGACATACCTCCGCCACCGAGGGCGACAGGGCGGGCCGATCTTCCTCATGACCCGCTCGTCGGCGATTCTCGATCTCGCGGCGGTGGGGCCCGACGAGGCGATCCTCTATTGTCCAGCCAATCACAGCCCGCCGATGCGGGTCGCGCCCTATCCGGGGTCGGCCGGGTACGAGTCGGTCGCCACCTGCCTTGCGCCGCCCGATGTACGGGCGCGCACCGAAGGCGTCATCGCCTGGCGCCCGCCGAAGGTCGCCTGAGGCGGTCGGGCCGGCGCGGGCGCCGCCGATGCGGATTCGACTGGCGCACGGACTTGTCCCGTTGACGCGGAACGTGTAGAACAAAACCAGAACACGGAGGAAGGCATGTCCGACTACACCATCGACTATCTGGAATTTCCGTCGGCCGACAACGGCAAGAGCCGGGACTTCTTCGGCAAGGCGTTCGGGTGGACCTTCATCCACTATGGCGACACCTATGACGAGATCGCCGGGGCGGGCATCGGCACCGGAATCAATGCCGATCCGGACGACCGGAGCAGCGCGCCGATCGCGGTGATCCGGACCACCGACATCGAGCGGGCCGAGCGCGACGTGGTCGCGGCCGGGGGGGTCATCACGCGAAAGCCCTACGACTTTCCGGGTGGACGGCGGTTCTATTTTCGCGAGCCGGGCGGCGCTGAACTGGCGGTCTACAGGACCGCCGAGTAGCTCAGCCCGAGGTCTTGGGGGTGTCGGTGGCGGCCACCTGGGTGGGCGGCATCGACTCGCCGTCGCGCTTCATCAGATCGTTGATCTGGGCGATGGTCTGCTTGAACGCGTCGTTGTCCTGGCT
>JANXSI010000401.1 GCA_025352765.1 Devosia sp.
GCGAGGCGGGACTTGCGGATCGCCATGCGGCCATAGACGCCGGTCGGCATCAGGCAGATGCCCCAGTCCCAGCCGGCGTGGCAGGCGGCCTTGCGCACGAAGTTCATGTGCACGCCCTTGAGGCCGTTGGTCTTGTAGTTGTTGGTGAACGGGATCGGGAACGGGTGCGCGTCGGCGCGGGCTTTCGCCACATCCTGGGTCACGGCGAATTCGAGGCGAAGCGTGTTGGTGCCGGCCTTCACCTTGCCGGTGACGTCGATGTCGTAGCGAATGAACTGGTTCTGGGTGCGCGCGATTTCCTCGCCATTGAGGAAGACCGTCGCGATGGTGTCGACGCCCTCAAGCGTCAGCGTCAGGTAGCCGCCGATGTCGTCGCGCGTCGCACTGAAGCGGCGTTCCATCGTCCAAGGGGTCTCGTGGACCCACATGACCACCTGCTCGTTGGCGCCGAAATAGGGATCGGGGATCTCGCCGGCGGCCAGCAGCGCCGTGTGCACGTCGCCCGGCAGGCTGATCTTGGCCTTGGTCTTGATCGCTGGCGAGGTGAGGGCGAATTCGCCGCTCAGATCGAGTTCGGAATAGCTCACTGCCGGCGCCGATACGGCCGAAGCGGTCCTTGCCATCAAGTCCTCCCAGGGCGCTGCACGAGCAGCGCAAGATTGAATCCGGCGCTCGGACTGCCCGGTTGGGGGAGATGCAAATTCTTGCATTGGCGCCGCGCCGCCTTCTTAGCGGGGTGGGCGCGGCCTGCCAATGGCCGGATGCCCCCGTCATCGCCCCCCGCTTGACACGTGACCATTTGGTCACCTATCATTCGAGCTGTGGATGACATCTTCAAGGCCCTGGCGGATCCGACGCGCCGCAAGCTGCTCGACAGCCTTCGGGACCGCGCGGGGCAGACACTGACGGAACTCGAACAGGGTCTGGGGATGACCCGCTTCGGGGTGATGAAGCATCTCAAGGTGCTGGAGGAGGCAAAGCTTGTCACAAGCCGAAAAGAGGGTCGGTTCAGGTACCACTACCTGAATGCCGCCCCGATCCAGGAGGTCGCCGACCGCTGGATCGCCCCCTACCAGAAGCCATTCGCGCGCTATGCGCTCAACTTGAAAGCCATGCTGGAGAGCCGTGCAACCATGCCTACCAAGCCCGACTTCATTCTCGAAACCTTCATCAAGACCACCCAGGACGCCCTCTGGGAGGCGCTGATCAACCCCGACCAGACCGAACTCTATTATTTCGGCGGGCGTCTGAAGAGCTCGCTGAAGCCGGGGGCGCCGTTCCAGTACCTGCAGGCCGACGGGACAATGCTGCTCGATGGCGAGCTGCTCGAGATCCATCCCAAGCGGCGGATCGTGTCGACCTTCATCCCGAACTGGGGCGAGGATCGCCAGGCGTCCAGGGTGACCTTCGATCTCGAACCGTTTGGCGATGTGGTGAAGTTCACCATCACGCATCAGGACATGGACAAGGCTCCGAGCGGGGTCACCACCGGCTGGGCGCAGGTCGCGTCGTCGCTCAAGAGCTTCCTCGAAAGCGGCGTGCCGCTCACCTATCCGCCGGCCAACATGTAGCGGCGGTTCCGGCCCACGGCCGGCAAGACCAGCAATCAACAACAGGGAGACTAGAATGCCAAAGTATCTCTTGGGGTATCATGGGGGCGGCATGCCCGCGACGCCGGAAGAAGGCGCCAAGGTCACGGCCGCGTGGATGAGCTGGATGGGCAGCCTCGGCGGCGCCATCGTCGATGCCGGCAACCCGATCGGGGCCGCCAAGCTCATCGCGCCGGGCGGCAAGGTGAGCGACGGCGGCGGCGCCAATCCCCTCACCGGCTACAGCGTCATCGAAGCCGCCGACATGGCGGCAGCGCTGAAGCTCGCCTCGACCTGCCCGCAGCTCGCGGCCGGCGGCACGGTGCAGGTGGCCGAGACGTTTGCCGTCATGTGACGGCCTGCCCCAGTGACCGGCGCCAACCGCCGGTCACATCACCCCGGCTCTCCCGTCAGGTCGCGCCAACCCTTGTCGAGTTCTTCGGCGTAGCGGCGCAGCAGATGCGCTTCGGTCAGCAGGCCGATGACGCGCCGGCGATCGGTGTAGTCGACGACGGCAAGCTCTTCGGCCCCGGACAGCGCGAAAAGATCCGCAGCGGTCTGCGCGGTCATCGAGGGCAGCAGCATGAAATCCTTGTATCGGGCGAGCCCGTCGATGGTCTGCGGAGCATCGCCGCTGGAATGCGCCAGGGCATGGTGGGCTTCGGCAACAATGATGATCCCCTGGTACACCGTGTCGGCGTCGGTGACGATGACGCGCTCGGTCGAGCCGAGCGGGTATTTGGTACAGAAGCTGTCGAGCAGCATCGTCTGCAGAGCGGTTCGCGGATCGGTGCGCATCAGTGGCCCGACCGTCAGGCTGCGCAGGCGTCCGACGTCGTGGCCGCCGCGAATGGTCTCGCCGCGCAGATGCAGGCGCCAGGTGGAGAACGAATAGCCGAAGGTCTCGCGGACGAGGAACGAGGCCATCACCGAGGCGGCGAGCACCGATGCGGTAATGCCCAGATCACCGGTGAGCTCGAGGACGAGGAACGACATCGTCAGGGGCCCGCCGACGACGCCCACGGCGAGCGAGCCCATGCCGACCAGTGCGGCCAGTTCGGGATTGAGGTGCGGCGAGAGGCCAAGCCCGATGGCCGCAAACGCGAACAGCTTGCCGAGCAATGCGCCAAGCAGCAGAGAGGCAAAGAACAGGCCGCCGCGAAAGCCCGAGCCGAGAGAGACGATCGAGGCGGCGAGTTTCAGCACAAAGAGCAGCGCTACGGTCGAAATCAGCATCGGCGCCGCCAGTTGAGTGTGCAGCGCGCCGTGTCCTGATGACAGCACCTCGGGGCTGATCAGCGCCATCGCGCCAACGCCGAGCCCCCCGATCACCGGGCGTAACGGCGGCGGAAAGCGCAAGCGGGTGAAGCCGCTTTCGAGCAATGTGACGAGCTGCATGATGCCGATCGCCACGGCGCCGGCGACGAAGCCGAGCGCGAGGAACGGCAGCACGTCGGAGAGGCGCAGCGCCGTCAGATGCAGGACATCGAGGGCGGCGCTCGGCTCGCCCAGCCGCGAGGCGGTGAGGCTGGCCGCCAGCGAGGCAATGATCACGGGCGCCAGCAGCGAGGGCGAATAGACGCCGATGATCACTTCGAAGCCATAGAAGGCGCCGGTCAGCGGTGCATTGAACGCGGCGGCAATGGCGCCGGCCGCGCCGCACCCCACCAGCGTCCGGATCTCGTTGCGGCGCAGATTCAGCCGCGTCGCGAGACTGGAGGCGAGGCTCGAGTTCATCTGCGTGTAGCCAGCCTCGAGGCCGACCGAGGCGCCGAAGCTCGAGGAGACCAGCGTCTGGGCCGTGACGATCATGCTCTCGCGAAACGACATGCGGCCGCCATGGACGGCATTGGCTTCGATGGGATCGACCGGCGGACGGGTGCGCCAGCGCCGGGCGAGAATGATGCTGAGACCCATCAACACGCCCCCGACGGCGGGCCAGAGCGCCAGCCATGGCGGCGACAGGGCCGGCTGGCTGCTGAGCAGCGTGTTCTCGGGGAGCCGAAACAAGACGGTGTGAAGGGCGCGGGTGATCAAGCCGAGCGCGGTCACCGTCCCGCCCGCGACGATCCCGACGAAGGCGGCAAGCACGAGAATATAGAGTCCGCGGAAGCGGCTCGCCTCCCCCACACCCCTGGGCTGGGCCGAGGCGACTCTTCCCGTGGCTTCCGTCATCTTCGTCCCCGTTGGCGCCGCGGGTCTTCCGCCCAATTTGCGTCAGGATCAAGAAGCGCACGGGAAAAAACTGCGGGCCGGGCTTGACGACGATAGCTACGACACTTAGGTATGATGCCTATCGACGTTAGCCATAAAATGCAGTACCGGAGTTCGCCATGGATCAGCTTGCCGTCCCACCAAAATTCGTCACGCGCCTGTTGCGGCTCGATGGCCTCGCGGTGCTGGTCGCGAGCGTCGCTGCCTTCGCCTTTGTGGGCGGAAACTGGTGGCTGTTCTCGCTGCTGATCCTCGCCCCGGATCTGGCGTTCCTGACCATTCCACTGGGGACAGCGACGATGGCCAAGGTCTACGACGTGGTGCACAGCTATGCGCTGCCGTTCATCCTCGGGGCCATCGGGCTGGGGAGCGGGATCGGCTGGATGTTGCCGGTGGCGCTGATCTGGGCGGCACATATCGGGGCCGACCGGGCGCTCGGTTACGGTCTCAAATACCCAGAGGCGATCGAGACGACGCATCTGGGTCTCATCGGCAGGACCCGGAAGGCGGCACGTGCCAACGCCCGCTAAGACCTCTCCGGCGGCGCTTGTCGGCATCGCGCTCGAGATCGTCACTGCGGGCGGAGCCGAGGCGCTGACGATAGCGGCGGTGGCGCAGGCGGCGGGGGTGAAGGGCCCCTCGCTATACAAGC
>JANXSI010000057.1 GCA_025352765.1 Devosia sp.
CGACGCTCAGCGACTGCTACCGGGCACTCGGCATCGTCCACACCAACTGGAAGGTCGTGCCCGGCCGGTTCAAGGACTACATCTCGGTCCCCAAGCACAACGACTACCGCTCGATCCACACCACCATCGTCGGCCTCGGTCGGCAGCGCATCGAACTGCAGATTCGCACCGAGGAGATGCACAAGATCGCCGAGTATGGCATCGCCGCGCATGCCGCCTACAAGGAGGGCGCGACCGGCGACCTGCACAAGCTCGCCGACGAAAGCCAGGCCTTCGCCTGGCTGCGCCAGACCATCGATCACCTCACCAAGGGCGCCAGCAAGGAAGACTTCCTCGAATACACCAAGCTTGAGCTGTTCCAGGATCAGGTGTTCTGCTTCACCCCTCGCGGCCGGCTGATCTCTCTGCCGCGCGGCGCAACGCCCATCGACTTCGCCTACGCGCTCCACACCGACATCGGCGACACCACCGTCGGCGCCAAGATCAACGGCGCCATCGTGCCGCTCGTTACCCATCTGCAGTCGGGTGACGAAGTCGAGATCATCCGCGACCAGAACCATCTGCCGCCCGCCAACTGGGAGACCATCGCGGCGACCGGCAAGGCCCGCGCCGCCATCCGCCGTGCCGTCCGCGTCGCCGCCCAGCAGCGCGCCTTCGCGCTGGGCGAGCATATGCTCGCGTCGCTGCTCGAGCGCGAGGCGGTTTCGCTCGACGACGCCGAGGGCGAGCAACTGGCCAAGGCACTGGCCCATCCGAGCCGTCGCGACCTGCTGATTGCGGTGGGGGAGGGCAAGGTCGATCCGGAGCGGCTGGGCGCCGAACTGGCGACCGTCAAAGGCATCAAGAAGCGCAAGAAGCGCTCGCTCGATCTGCCGGCACCTGACAAGGCCGAGGGCTGGTTCGCCCTGCGCGACACCGACATGTTCCGGTTCCGCGTGCCGGCCGGTCAGCGCGCCGGCACCCAGGCCGCGGCCGCTTTGGCCCAACTGGGGTTCTCGACCAAGGTCGCCATCTCTCCCGAAGGCGTGGTTCCCGGCGACCGGCTGATCGGTATCTTGAGGCCAAGCGAGCCGATCATGATCTACCCCGCGCACTCCGATGCGCTCGCCTCGCTCTACGATTCGGACGTGGCCTGGATCGACGTGCGCTGGGACATCACCGGCCACGAGGACCGCTACCACAAGGTGGTGATCTCCATGCTGACGGTGAACAAGCCGGGATCGCTGGCGCAGATTTCCGGTGCCATTGCCGCCGCCGAGGCGAACATTCATAATCTGGTGATGCGGATCGTCTCGCCCGATTTTCACAAGGACATCTTCGAGTTGGAGGTGCGGGATCTGGCGCAGCTGACCGAAGTCCTCAACACGCTCAAGCTGACGCACGGATTGTCCCAGGTGCGCCGCGGCACGGTGGCCGAAGCCCAGAGTGTGGGTCTTGAGGAATGGGCGGGCGAAGAAGAAAAGGTGAGCGCGTGACGGCCGACGAAGTTCTCGACATTTTCCGCCAATGCGGCGCTCTTCTGGAGGGGCACTTCATCCTCTCTTCGGGATTGCGCTCGCCGGTCTTTTTGCAGAAGGCGCGGGTCTTCATGCATCCCGACAAGGCCGAAATCCTATGCCGCGCGCTGGCCGAAAAGCTGCGCGCCGAGGGCTATGGCGGCGTCAGCCAGATCGTCTCGCCGGCCGTGGGTGGCATCATCCCCGGTTACGAGACGGCGCGGCACCTGCGCGTTCCCGCGATCTATACCGAGCGCGTCGACGGCAAGTTCCAGCTCCGCCGGGGGTTTGAGATCGCGCCGGGCGAAAAGGTGCTGGTCGTCGAGGACATCGTCACCACGGGCCTGTCGATCCGCGAATGCATCGCCTGCCTCGTCGAACTGGGGGCCGACGTCGTGGCCGCCGCCTGTCTGATCGACCGCTCGGGCGGCGAAGCGCAGATCGGCGTACCGCTCGTGGCCCTCGCCAACTACAAGGTGCCGGCCTATCCGGCAGATGCGCTGCCGCCGGAGCTGGCGGCCATCCCGGCGATCAAGCCGGGGAGCAGGGGGCTGGCATGATCGTCGGCCTTGGAAACGACCTCTGCGACATCTCGCGCGTCCAAAAGACCCTCGATCGCTATGGCGACCGCTTCACGCATCGCTGCTTCACCGAGCTCGAGCGCCAGAAGTCCGACCGCCGGGCGCAGCGCGCCGCCTCCTATGCCAAGCGCTTTGCTGCCAAGGAGGCCTGCTCGAAGGCCCTCGGCACCGGCATGTCCTGGGGTGTCTATTGGCGCGATCTGGGGGTGGTGAACCTGCCGTCGGGCAAACCCACCATGAAATTGACCAACGGCGCTGCCCGGGCGCTCGCCCGCCTTGTTCCTGCCGGACATGAACCTCATATCCACATCACGATCACCGACGATGGCGGCATGGCGCAGGCCTTTGTCATCATCGAGGCGTTACCGGTCATTGACGGCCAATAGCGTGACCAGAAAGAGTGGCGACCGGTTTTTCGCTTCGGTCGCGCGACGACAGGAAATCTTGAACGCGCTTGCGTTCAAGTCGCCCAAAGCCTAACCACTCCGCCCGCAAGGCGCCGGACAGGGAATTGACATGAGCCAGACGACCGCGACCAAGGCCGACAAGAAAGCCAACAAGAACGAGCTGCGCGACACCGTCGTCGTGATCGTCGAGGCCCTGGTGATCGCGCTGGTGTTCCGCACCTTCCTCTATCAGCCCTTCTCGATCCCGACGGCCTCGATGCAGTCCACCCTGATGATCGGGGACTATTTCGTCGCCAGCAAGTTCGCCTGGGGTCTTGGCAAATACTCGTTCCCGATCCCGCTGCCGATCAACGGCCGGATCCTCGCCTTCGCCGAGCCCAAGCAGGGCGACATCGCCGTGTTCCACAACGAGCCCACCGGTGAGGACTACATCAAGCGCATCATCGGCATGCCCGGCGACAAGATCCAGATGAAGCAGGGGCGGCTCTATATCAACGACGTCGAACTGCAGCGCGTCCAGGTCGGCACCGGCAGCGATGTCGACAGCAACGCCGACCCCCAGCCCGTGACACTCTACAACGAAACGCTGCCCGATGGCGTCGTGCACACCATCCAGGAAATCTCCGACGACCAGCCGCTCGACAACACAGCGCCCTACGTCGTGCCGCCCGGCCACTATTTCATGATGGGCGACAACCGCGACCGGTCGGCCGACAGCCGTGTGCTCAGCCAGGTCGGCTACGTGCCCGCCGGCAACATCATCGGCAAGGCCGAGGCGCGGTTCTTCTCGATCAAGGACAACATTCCACCGTGGCAGGTCTGGCAGTGGCCGGCCAATGTCCGCTGGGATCGCATGATCCAGTCGGTCTATCAGACATACACCAAGACTCCATGAGTCAGCGAAACCGGGGTCATGCCAAGCTCGAGGCCCGGCTGGGCTACAAGTTTGCCGACCCCGAGCTTCTCGACAAGGCGCTGACGCATTCGAGCGCCATCGCTCCTGCCAAGCGCGTCCTGCAGTCCTATCAGCGGCTCGAGTTCCTCGGCGACCGCGTCCTGGGGCTGGTCGTCGCCGACATGATCTACCGCCGCTTCCCCAAGGCCACCGAGGGCGACCTCAGCCGGTCGCTGAACGCCCTGGTGCGTAAGGAAACCTGCGCGGCGATTGCGCGTGAGATCGACCTCGGTGACGAGATCGTCCTCGGCGACAGCGAAGCGCGCACCGGTGGTGCCGACAAGGACGCCATTCTGGGCGATGCCATCGAAGCGGTGCTCGGCGCGGTCTACATTGATGGCGGCCTCGGCCCTGCCTTTGCGATCATCGAGCGGCTGTTCGGCGAGCACATGGGGCAGTCCGGCTCGGAGCGCGCCGACGCCAAGACGACACTGCAGGAATGGGCCCAAGGCAGGGGGCTCGAACCCCCCGTCTATACCCAGGTGGAACGGCGCGGGCCCGATCACGCGCCCGAATTCACCATCTCGGTCAAGCTGGGCGAATACGCCCCGCTGACGGCCACCGGGCCCAACAAGAAGATCGCCGAGCATAAAGCCGCCGAGGCGTTCCTCGTGCGCGAAAAAGTCTGGGAAGGCGCTGCCTCATGACCGACGACAAAGCCGATATCGAGAGCCTCTCGGAACTCGCTCCGTTGCGCGAAGACACCCGCTGCGGCTTCATCGCGCTGGTCGGTGCCCCCAATGCCGGCAAGTCGACGCTGCTCAATTCGCTGGTCGGCTCGAAGGTCTCGATCGTCACCCACAAGGCGCAGACCACGCGCTCGCAGATCCGTGGTGTCGTCACCGAGGGCGATGCGCAGATTGTCTTCATCGATACGCCCGGCATCTTTGCGCCGAAACGCCGGCTCGACCGCGCCATGGTTGGTGCCGCCTGGACCGGGGCCGGCGACGCCGACATCGTGGCGCTGATCATCGACGTCGAGCGCGGGGTCAATGCGGAGGTCGAGGCGCTGCTCACCGGCCTCGAGGCGGTCAACCACCCGCGTGTCCTCGTCCTCAACAAGATCGACCTGATCCCGCACGAAAAGCTGCTCGGGCTAGCCGAATCCCTCAACGCCCGGCTGCCGTTCGAAAAGACCTTCATGATCTCCGCCAGCAAGGGTCACGGCGTAAAGGATTTCCTCGACTGGGCGGCTGAGCGCATTCCGCTTGGCCCATGGCACTTCCCCGAGGACCATCTCACCGACCTGACGCTGGCGCTCACCTCCGCCGAAGTGACGCGCGAAAAGCTGTTTCTCCGCATCCACGACGAGATCCCCTACAACGCCACCGTCGAAACCGAGAAATTCACAGTCCAGAAGGACGGCTCCTACCGCATCGACCAGGTGATCTACGTCACCCGCGACACCCACAAGAAGATCGTTCTGGGCGCCGGCGGCCAGACCATCAAGTCGATCGGCGCCGACAGCCGCAAGGAGCTGATGGAGATCTTCGAAACCAAGGTACACCTCTTCCTG
>JANXSI010000421.1 GCA_025352765.1 Devosia sp.
TTGCCACCGTCTCACGGCTCAACCCGAAAACCCGAGCCGCCTCCCGACGGCTGTTGCCATCGACAAACACAAAACGCCGAACAGCGGCATAGACCTCCACGGCGAACATCCCCGGCTGCTCCCAAAAGCAGCAGCCTATCCAACTGGCCGGATTTTACTCCGCCACGCTCAGCAAAACGCCGGCGCTCCAGTGGCCTACTTTGTCACCGCCATACCCAATTAACTCTGCTTCTGCTTAAATGAAACGGATGAACGAGGTGACAACGGTGCTATCGCTTCGCGACTTGATGGATCGTCCAGAAGGCTGGGGGAGGAATGAAGGCCGCGAGGTATATGCCCGGATGCTAAACTTCGTGGAAGATCGCCCTGACACCGTTGTGTTTAAGGTGTCTTTGAAAGGGGTGAAACGGATCGACATATCCTTTGCGTCGGAGACGCTGATCGAGCTTGCGAGACGGTATCGGAAGGACAAGGGGTTCTGTCTGGTGGACCTGGTCGATCAGGACATTGTCGAGAACATTGGAGCGGCGGCTGAAAAGAAGCAACAGCCCCTACTGGTGTGGAGTGGGACATCGGCCGAACTGGTTGGGGTCAAGCCGAGCGAGGGCGCCAAAGAGGCGTTTCAGTTTGCGATGAGCAGGAGCCAGGCGCGCGCGACAGAGTATGCCGAGAGGGCCGGGATCTCGATCGCCAACGCCAGCATGAAGTTTAAGCAGCTTTGGGAACAGGGGTTTTTGCTTCGCAAAGAAAGCAATGCCGAAACGGGTGGCGTTGAGTTCATATACAAGCGGATCGTGTGAGGCTTTTTTTGGAGGCCGTTAAATGGATTCAATGAACGAGAACAAGAGGTCTTCACGGCGGTCGCCCTTCCGTGCCCTTAGCCTTGACGGCGGTGGCATGCGCGGCACCTACACCGCGACGTATCTCGAGCGGGTGGCGTCCACCTTCGCGAAACGCCGCGGGTTGGGGCGGCTCGACATCGGCAAGGGGTTCGACCTTATCGCCGGCACCAGCACTGGCGGAATCATCGCATGCGCGCTGGCCAAGGGTATCGGCCTTGATGAGGTCGTTGACCTCTACCGCGCTCATGGGCGAGCGATCTTTTCGCGGCCGCTCCCGCGCGGCATCGACGTCGGGATCGACCTCCTTCGCAGACCCGGCGCGCTCGCCGCAGGGACAGCGGCGCTGCGGGCGGCGCTCGAGGAAAAGCTTGGCGACACAACGCTAGGACAGGTGCACGCCGATCGGCGTATTGCCCTTGTCATCCCGGCAGTAGAAATGAGCCAGCACCGGGCCTGGGTTTTCAAAACGCCGCATCTCGACAGCACGACGAACCATCGCGACGACAACTACCGGCTCGTCGATGTGGCCCTTGCGACGTCGGCTGCGCCGGTATTTCGCTCCCTGGCCGCGGTCGATCATCCCGACGGCCAGGGTAGCGGCTACAATGTGTTCGCGGACGGTGGCCTGTGGGCGAACACCCCGGTCCTCGTAGCCTTGATCGACGCGCTAGACATGACCGCGCCGGGCGATGCAATCGAGATCTACTGCCTGGGGACCTGCCCGGTGCCGGCGGGTGAGCAGGTTGCGAAGTCGGAGGTAAATCGCGGTCTACCCGGATGGAAATTCGGTGGTGATGCCGCCGGCCTGTCGATCGATGCGCAGCAGTTTGCGTTCGACCATATGGCCAAAAAGCTTGCCCGGCACGTCGATCGCGAATGCACAATCGTTCGCTTTCCTGCGGACAAGGTGCCCGCGTCGCTCGTGCCATTCCTTGGGCTCGACGAAACACGCCACGAAGCAATTGAGGCATTGGTCAATCAGGCGCGGACCGATGCCGACATGACGAACAGCAAGTGCGCCTACGCTGACACCGACCCCGAGGCCGCTCTGATCTGCAAGCTCTTCGAGAGCATGCCGGCAGCATCGGTGTCGGATGCGGCGGCCGCCTGATCAACAGAAGGAAGAAGCAAGTGTACGACTGTTCTAAGGATGTGTTGGGCCATCACGACGATGAGGTAACGCTGCCACAGGGTGAACGCAACAACATGCGCAGCCGGCGTGACGCCAACCGGGGCCGTTTGCGCAAGGGACTCAAGAACGCCGGAAGGCCCGCGCCGCTGGAGTTTGTCAGTCAGGGCAGCTACGCCATGAAGACCATGGTGCAGCACCCCGAGAGCGACTACGACATCGACGATGGGGTCTATTTCGACAAGGGCGTCCTCGTGGGCGACCGGGGCGCTGAAATGAGCGCGTTGCAGGCCCGACAGATGGTACGTAATGCGCTCGATGACGGCTCGTTCGCTCGACCACCGGAAGTCCGCAAGAATTGCGTTCGCGTCTACTACCAGGCGGGCTACCATGTCGATGCCCCGGTCTACCGCCGCGTAGTTACTCGGACGGCCTGGGGCACTGAAACATTTCACTACGAACTGGCCAGCACCGACTGGAAGCGCTCGGACGCGCGGGAAGTCACTGGCTGGTTCGATGCCCAGAACAACAGCCAAAGCCCGGATACCGGTAACGGGCGGCAGCTTCGCCGTGTCACGCGCCAGGTCAAGAAGTTCGCCCGTAGTCGGCCGAGCTGGAGCGGACAGATCCTGAGCGGCTTCGGCATGACCAAGCTGGTGACTGAGTGCTTTTGGGGCAATGCCGGCCGCGAGGACGAAGCGCTCTACTACACGATGCGCAACATCCGGGACCGCCTCAACCGGTCTCTTGTTGTTGTCCACCCCGTGACCCCGAATGAGGCGATCACGAAGGGCGTTGATGATCCCCACGTCCGTTTTTTGCGGGACCGGCTCACCGAGGCGATCAATACGCTCGAACCGCTGCATGAGTACGGCTGCACGAGGGCCAAGGCGCTGAGCTGCTGGGATAGGGTCTTTGCGACGGACTATTTCTCGTCTCGAGACCAGAAGGCAACGCCAGGCAGCTTGATGCGTGCGGCGAGTGTGGCCCCGCACGCCGTGGTGCTGACCTTCCCGAGCGCGCCACGTGCCGACGATAAGCCGCGTGGGTTCGGCTGATGTGGTTCCTCACGAACCCGGCCCTTCTCCGCACCGAGATAGAGGGCATTGAAGGCCTCGCGGAGACTGCACCCTGGCTGAAGAAAGTCTCAACTCACACAGCCCCAGGCTTCGCAGTCGGGGTGAGCTTTGACATCGAGGTCGACGGGGAGCTCAAGCCCTTTGTGCTCGAATATCCGGCCCAGTTCCCGGCGACGCCGCCGTCGATCAAGCCGCGAGACGGAAAGCGATATTCGGAGCATCAGTATGGCGATGGTGGGGAGCTTTGCCTCGAATGGCGGGCAGATAACTGGGATCCAACCGTTACCGGTGCGATGATGATCGGCAGCGTATGGCGGTTGCTTTCGGGGGAGGTGGCGGCTCCCGACAGGCCGGCGGCCGTGCCGAGCGCGCATTTCCAGACCGAAGGGCAGAAGCTCCGCGGGGCGGACTTCAGGTTCATTTTGACGCCGGGCCTGAAGGCAATCGTCGGGAGCCTGGAGCAAGGCAAGATTTACAAGGCGCGCATTGGTGAAACCCATATCACGGACGGAGCGTGGATTGCCCATGTGGAAGGCATCGAGTTCGCGCCCGGCGAGGCTGGTCACGATCCATCGTTGCCAGCCTGGCAAAGCCTGCTGTCCGACGGCGTGCTGCGGCGTCTCGACGGGGCGGGGGGTATTGCCGCGTCTCGTGAAGCACTCGAGCAAGCCTTCTTCGGGGATGATCCGGATCGCCTGGCGCCCCAGGAGCGGGAGGCCGTCCGTTGGTTCATCCTGACTGACGGGGCGAGCCTCTTCGCCCACTGGACCGTCAATGGCCCCGAGGGCTGGAGGGTCTGGACCTATCGCACGGTTGACATGAGCACCAACGAGACGAGATTGCCCGCGCGTCATGAAATGCTCGCCACGAAGAAGGTTGGTGTCGTAGGGTGTGGCTCGCTCGGCTCCAAGATCGCGGCGATGCTGGTGCGAGCCGGCGTCCGCAACCTGGTGCTAGTGGACGGCGATGTGTTCAAGCTCGGGAATCTTGTCCGGCACGAGCTCGATGCCACGACCATCGGAGAGCATAAGGCAAAAGCTCTCCGGGAAAGGCTGCGTGCCCTCGCGCCGAAAGTGCAGGTGACGGCGCGCTCGGGCCTTCTGGGCGGGCAGGAATCGTCAGGCTATACCGCCGTGGTGATGGACGACCTAGCCACCTGCGATCTTATTGTCGACGCGACGGCTGACGCTCAATGCTTCAACTTCTCGGCAAGCGCTGCACTGACCGCGCGCCGGATTTTCATATGGGCAGAAGTCTATGCGGGCGGGATCGGCGGGTTCGTGGCGCGCTTGAGGCCGGATCGGGAGCCGCCCCCGCACGCGGCCCGAAACCAATATCTGGCCTGGTGCCGCGAACGCGGCGTGCCGTGGCTTGCCGATGGAACGGCATATGAGGCCAGGCACGGGGAAGACGCACCGCTCATTGCTGATGATGCCGACGTTTCGCTCATTGGGGCGCATGCAACGCGCATGGGGATCGACGCGCTCACGAAAGTCGAGTCGGCATTCGGGCATCCTGCCTACGCCATTGGTCTCGCCGCCTCGTGGATATTCCGCGAGCCACTCGACATCTGGCCATTGGACTTTTCTCCAGAGAGCGTCTGGCCCGACGTCCAGCCAGCGCCGGCGTCGGAAGACGATATCAACTACGTGCTCAACGTACTGGGTCTGTCGCGCGATGCGGATTGAACTCAGTAGCGAAACGGAGACCACGATAAGGAGGGCTCTTCGGAAGACCGGGCGGCGCGAGTGCGGCGGCATGCTTTTCGCCGAGCAACTCGAGCCAGGCAGGTTCAGCATCATTGACCTGAGCGTCGACACCGAAACCGGCGAGCACGCTCACTTCGAACGCCGGCCGGAGATCCACGCAGCAGCGCGCAACGCGTTCTTTGAGCGGACAAGGCATGACTACAGCCGCTTCAACCATGTCGGTGAGTGGCACTCACACCCGTCCTTCAGCGTCAGCCCAAGCGCCGAAGACATGTCGACAATGCTCTCACTCGTCGCCGCTGGCCCAATCAGCTTTGCTGTCTTGCTGATCGTTCGGCTGCGCTTCGGCGTCTGGCTAGACTATTCTCTAACGCTGTTTGCGCGTGGGTGTTTGCCCCAGGCGATGAGATTTCGACGCTTCGTGCACTTGATTTAGGAGGGAGGGATGACCGGAAAATCGGCCAGGCTGGCTGGGGGACGAACATCGGACGAATGGCGAACGCTCCGTGAGACGCTGATTGTCGGTGGCGACCCTCTGGTTTGGAGGAAGGCCATAGACGCCTTCCTGATCGAGCGCCTGGAGACGCGGTACTTCATCCCCATCAGGCTACTGCGATCGCACTTGGGCGGCCGCGGGGAGGGGTTCGCGATAGTCGCCTTGCAGTGCAGTGTGATCGAGTTCCTGGCCGCACTGCGAAAAGGTTGGCACCACACGCGACACGTAGATGACGTCGGGCCTCCCGAGTACGCCTACTCCGACAGCGGTCGGCTGTTCGTAGACTTCCTGGTCCAGGTTCCACCATTCAAGGGCCTGCTGACGCGGCGACATGGGGAACGCTTCTATAGCGAGGTTCGGTGCGGTCTCATCCACGAGACGATGACCAAGAGCGACTGGCGCATCCGGGTGAGGCAGAAGGCGGTCATCGATGGTGTTAACAAGACCGTCGACCGCAACCGGCTGCAGGAACTTCTGGAGAGCTACGTGAGCGCCTACCGCCGAGAGATCGAGGTTACGCCCGCCTTGCAGGCAGCGTTCCTGAGAAAGTTCGACGTTATCGCCGCCTAGGCGTCATGCGTTCGCAATAGGATGTTGCAGCCAACAGCGCACTACAGAGCGACTTCGGTCGCCGATGTCGTGACTTTGCATTGCCAGTGGACCCGCGACCTTTCGGACGGACAGCGGGCGTTGTGCTCGCAGCGGATGGTAAGGGGAGGCACTGACCTTTCAATGTCCCTATATAGGCGCGAAGGACTCGCCCTCCGAGGACCGTTTGTGACCCGAAGCTGCTGTAGGTGCACCAAGTCTTCGTGCGCATTCGGTCGTTTCGCATATCAGAACTTCGATTTCCCGAAAGCTGAGGGGGTTTTCGCGTTCAACAAGACGAGTGGCCGCGTCTAGCTCTGAGGGATACCAGAAGCGGCGAGTGTGACTGCGAAGAGGGTTGCGGATGCCGGTCGCGAGGGCAATCGAGCGGCTCATGGCAATCGTCTCTTCGCTCGCCGGGCTTTGGAGTATTCGGTCCAAAGCTGGCCTCGTGTCTTAGCGACGAACGCGTTGAGCTTGCGGACCTGTCCGGCTCTTTGCGAGCCAATAACTGATAGGGCATTGGCTACCGTTTGTGCCCCAGGCAACAAGTCCAGAGCTATCCCTTTCGCGATGTCTACGGTGACCTGTTTGAGTCCACCATCGCTAACTGCCTTTCGCAGCGCCCGGTCAGCGAACTCCGCAACGGTCGCATCCAGCTCTTCAACGATGTCTTCGACCGTTCGATTGTCCAGTCGAGTGGCCTCACAGTTTGCCCAGCTTCGAAACGCACTGAGAAATTCGTGTTCGCGAAGCTCTTGGACCAAGGGATGGTACGGGCCATCCACTCCCGTGATGTCGTAGAGGCTAGTTATCTCCAGCGCTCGCTCAACGAGGCCTATTTCTTCCCCAGCGTCTCTTCCGCGGAGATAATCCAAGCCTGATGGAAAGGCATAGCTGGCAGTCGACTCATTGAGAACAAGGGTCAGGTCTAGTTCATGAAAGGTATCAACCAAATAGAGGTCCAGCACCATGTTGCTCGACGTCGGATTTCCCTGAAAGTCGGTTCCGAAGCAGGTGAGGCCATGGGTATGGTTGTCCACGCCCCCCGCACGACCGTAGTAGAGACCCGTCAACCCCCCGTAGCCTTCTGGATGCACATTGAAAATTGACGTGCCATCGCTTGGTGGAGGCCAACGGTCCAGGATTTCGTTGGGAGAGAGCGGTATGGTTGGCCGGGCATCCTCCAGGTAGTGGACGTAAGGAAGATCGCGCATGTTGTCAGGACAGACGCTCGCGCAAGGAAACCAAAT
The DNA here is from genome assembly GCA_025352765.1 of Devosia sp. Lineage (GTDB taxonomy): Bacteria > Pseudomonadota > Alphaproteobacteria > Rhizobiales > Devosiaceae > Devosia_A. Next base: position 7,097 of record JANXSI010000421.1, read on the forward strand.
CTCGTCAAACAACAAGAACAGGCCCATCGAGCCAACGAGCACCGGATTCGGGGAATCTGACTGGTCGTTCTCAGCTTTCCTGACGAGGTGCTTGTAGTCGTAGCCTATCGGCGAAGAAAATCCGATATATGCCCGACGCAATTGCTGGCCCTCTCCGACTACCAATTAAATCTGCGCCTAAAGCCTGCCCAAAGTCGACCACGTAGGAAGCAGGGATCACTTCGCCGCCACCCAATGAGTGCATTTGGCGCGTGTAGCGGACGTAAGGGTTTTGGAACCAAAATGGAACCGCGGACTCTAACCTCGAATTGAAGGCACCCTGAAAAAACAAAAAGGGCCGCGCGGCCCTAGTTGTTTCGGCGCTTTCCGCCAGTAGTTTTTGGAGCGGGCGAAGGGATTCGAACCCTCGACCCTAACCTTGGCAAGGTTATGCTCTACCCCTGAGCTACACCCGCACTCCAAGCCCTGCCGCGGCCAATCCCTTGGCAGCGGCGCGACGCGGGCCTATATGCCCAATCGATATCGCCTTTGCAACCCTAAACTCCCACCGTCGCGGCGGCCCGTCTGGCATATCGCCGCGCCGTCTGCGAAAAGGGTGAAGAGCAGTGAAAGAGCGCCAGCCATGAACGTCAATGTGAGTTCCTCCCCAACCGCGACGCCGCCGGTGGCGCTCGTCAAGGATTCGACCGACCGCGCCTTCAAGGTGGACGTCATCGACGCATCGCTCGAGGCGCCTGTGCTGGTCGACTTCTGGGCGCCCTGGTGCGGCCCGTGCCGGGCCCTGTCGCCCAACATTGAAAAGGTGGTCAACGAGAAGGCTGGCAAGATCCGGCTGGTCAAGATCAACATCGACGAGAATCCCGGCATTGCCGGCCAGCTCGGCGTGCAGTCGATCCCGGCGGTGTTTGCCTTTGCCGGCGGCCGCCCGGTCGATGCGTTCCTCGGCGCCATTCCCGAAAGCGAAGTCCGCAAGTTTGCCGACAAGGTGATCGCCGCGGCCCCGCCCGCTGCCGCTGCAGCCGGCTCGGTGGAAGAAGAGATCAAGAACGCTACGCTGGCGGCCAAGGAAGCCTTCGACGTCGGCGACCTCAACACCGCCGCGCAGATCTTCGGCATGGTGCTGCAGCATCAGCCCGAGCACGCCGAGGCGCTGATCGGGATGTCGCGGGTGTACCTCAAGGCCGGCGAGATCGAGCAGGCGCAGGCGATCTTCGACACCATTCCCGAGGCTGCCCGCAAGGGGCCCGACTACACCTCCCTCGGTGCCGAACTGAAACTCCTGTCGGAGGCCGCGGAGCTTTCCGGCACCGCCGAGCTCGAGCACGAACTGGCGCGCGATGCGGACAACCATCAGGCCCGCTTCGATCTCGCACTGGCCTTCAACGCGGCGGGGCAGCGCGTCGAGGCGGCGGAACAGCTGGTCATGCTGATGAAACGCGACCGGACATGGAACGACGACGCGGCGCGCAAGAAGCTGCTCGAATTCTTCGAGGCCTGGGGCCCCAAGGATCCTGCAACACTGAAGGGGCGGAGGCTGTTGTCGGCCCTGCTGTTTGCATGATGATGAAGCGCCCGGTCTCGCCTTCCGACCTGCCTGAGCGGCTTCCCGTGTTCCCATTGAGCGGGGCCCTCCTGCTGCCCTATTCGCATCGGCCGCTCAACGTATTCGAGCCCCGTTACGTCGAGATGGTCGATGCCGCGCTGAGCGGCAGCCGACTGATCGGTTTGATCCAGCCCGAGGACACCAGCGAGGAAAGCCCGCGCGGCCGCGCCCCGCTGCAAAAGATCGGCACGGTCGGCCGTCTGACCCACTGGGAAGAGAACGGCGAGGGCCGCTACTTCATCATTCTTGAGGGCCTCTGCCGCTTCGAGTTGGTATCGGAACTGACCGTGATGACGCCCTACCGGCAGGCGGTGATTTCGTCGGAGCGCTTTGCCGTCGACTTCGACCGTGCCTATGGCGAGGACGCGGTTGACCGCGATCGCCTGCTCAAGATGATGAAGGACTATGCCGAGTTCGGTAATTTCGAGCTCAATTGGGACGAGATCAACAAGACCGGCACCGCCGACCTCGTCAACTTCTGCTGCATGGTCTCGCCCTATGGCGCGCGCGAAAAGCAGGTGCTGCTCGAGGCCAGTTCGCTCGAGGCGCGCGCTGAGACGCTGATCGCCATGGCCGAGTACGAGATGGCCAAGGGCGGCGCCGGCGCGCCGCTGCAATAATGCAGGACCTCGGGCAGCAGCGGCGGTACGAGGTCGATCCCAAGACGCTCGAGATGCTGGTGTGTCCGCTGACCAAGACCCGCCTCGTGCTGAGTGCGGACCGTCGCGAACTGATCTCGGTCGCTGCCCATCTGGCGTTTCCGATTCGCGACGGCGTGCCGATGCTCAGCCTCGATGAGGCGCGCGATGTGGAGCCGGTCGAGATGCGGGTGCATTTTCCGCCGATGGCATGACGACGCGGCATACGCGGTTCTATATGTACCATATCGCTCCATGTTTTCGGCGGAATATATTGACGAAAGTCAAGGAATTCACGGAAGTGGCGTTGGGAACAAATCGTCCAGGAGTCCATAGTTGTTTTCTGCCACACGTCCGGCAGGTCTCAGCGGGAGGGCGACCTGCTTACCATCCTTGGGAAATATATCGGCGATGTCATCGCCGTTGACGACGACGACTCGGCTCGCTGGGTGCTCGCGGCGATCGCCCGGGATTTCGGCTTTCGCAGTGCGGTGCTGATTGAACTGACGCGCGACCTGCACGGTCTCGCCCGGGTGGTCGATACCGATCCGAACCGCGATGCGGCGGGTCAGCCGATCTTCGCCCAGGTCGGCCTGCAGCCGCTGGCCGGCGCGCTCCGCGGTCTGATCGAGGCCGATGGCGTCACAGTGGTGACACCCGGCGATCCTGCTCCCCCGCACGCCTACTCGGACTTCCTCGCGACCTACGATCTCACCGAAGTGGTCGCGGTATCGATGACGCTGGGCGACGACGTGGCCGGACTGATTGCCTTCTGCGGCATCCCGGAGCTGAGCCCGATGCAACTGTCAGCGATCCAGACCCTCAGTTACAGCCTGTTCGCGCATCTGTGGGCGCTCGGCGCTCAGCCCCCCGCGCTCGAGCCGACGCGCATTCACCTGTTCAAGCCACTCACCCCGCGCGAGAAAGAGGTGATGCGGCTCTCGGCCAGTGGCCGCACCTCGGCCCAGATCGCCTGCGATCTCGGGCTTTCGGCGCGGACGGTCAACCAACACGTCGAAAACGTCGCCGGAAAGCTCGGTACGAGGAACCGGACGCACACCATCGCCGAACTCGTGCGCCATCATTTGCTGACCTGAGAGGAGCCGCAAGCTGCTCACGCTGCTTGAAAAGCACATTGGCACCGTCCTGGCCGTCCGCGACGCTGCCGCCGCTCAGGCGGTACTTGCCGCGATCGCAACCGACTTCGGCTTTCGCAGCGCCGTGCTGGTGGAGTCTTCGAGGGACCTCAAATCGATCGAAACGGTGATCGACACCAATCCCGATCGTGCCGCAGCCGGCTTGGCGTTGGCCCGCAAGGTTGGTCTCGCGCCTGTGGTCGAGGCCATCGGCCGGTTGCTGCGGGCCGATCGAGCCGTGCGCATCGGCGGTGGCCAGGGTCTCTCCGACCATCCGTTTTCTGCCTTCTGGAAGCTTTACGATTTTTCCGACTGCGTGGCCGTTTCGCTGACCCGGGGGGACAGGCGGGAGTCCGAGATCGTTGGTTTGGTCGCGTTTTCTGGAAAGCCGGATCTCGGACCGGCCCAGATGGGCGCCCTGCAGACCCTGGCCTATAGTCTCGGCGCCCAGGTCTGGAAGCTGACGGGTGCGGCACTGGCCGAGCCGGTCTCCCCGGCGATCGCGCTCACGCCTCGCGAAAAGCAGGTCATGCGACTCTCCGCCGTGGGCCGGACCTCGTCCCAGATTGCCGACGAACTCGGCATGTCGGCCCGTACGGTGAACAAGCATTTTGAAAACGTCGCCGGAAAACTCGGTACAAGGAGCCGCCCCCACACCATTGCCGAACTACTGCGCCGGCAAATACTGACTGATCACAAGACCGTGATCGGTGGATATGGTGGCGTTGTCATCGGCCAATCCGGCAAGTAGGCGGGTAATTCATGCCGTTACCGACTTTATTTCCCGGTGCCCAGGGGAGATAGTGCGGTGTCCGAACAGATTTCGGATTCGCCTCGGGGGGCCGGGCCTGCTCACGCTCATCGAAAAGTACATCGGGTTAATCCATGATGTAGCCGACCGCGAAGCGGCTCGCGGTGTCCTCGCGGTATTGGCGAAGGGGTTTAGTTTTCGGAGCGCATTCCTGCTCGAATTCTCCGAGGATCGGCGAATCATCGCCGAGTCGGCGCTCGATACCGACCCCGCACGGCAGGCAGCTGGCAGCGAGATGGCGCGCAGGGATGGTGGTCGCCTGTTGATTGAACTTCTCGCGCGCACCGAGGAGCGCGGCACCACGCTTCGGATTAAGCCGGAAGAGCTGGAAGCCGATGGCCTCAACGAGTCATTCCGCGCCAGGTTCGATTTGCTCGAGCTCACCGGTGTGCCGATCGCGCTCGAAGATGGCGTGGCTGGGCTGGTGGGTTTTTCCGGCACCCCTGAACTGAGCCCGATGCAGAAACGTGCCCTGCATGTCCTCAGTTACAGCCTCTTTGCGCGCATCCGCGCCATCACGGCGGCCAAGACGCCGCTCGCGACAATGAGTCCTCACCTCAAACCGCTCACCCCTCGCGAGAAGGAAGTGATGCGCCTGTCGGCCATTGGCCGGACGTCGGCCGAGATCGCACGCGAGTTGGGCCTGTCGCCGCGGACGGTCAATCAGCATGTCGAAAATGTTGCCGAAAAGCTCGGCACCAAGAATCGCACCCACACCATCGCCGAACTGATGCGCCATCATATGCTCGCCTGAGTGGCAGTCTCAGATCGGCATGCCGCGCAACAGCCGCGGGCCATCGCGGTCGAGGCCCGCTGCCCGGCCGATCAGCGCCGACTTGACCGGCGTCAAGCGGCCGACGAGGCCAAGTCCGAGATCGCGCAGCGCCCGCACCGGTGCCACGTCGTTCGAGAACAGCCGGTTGAGATTGTCGGTCACCGCCGCCATCAACGCCGTGTCGAACCGCCGCGACGCTTGGTAGCGCTCGAGGACGTCGACCCCACCATGATCGAGGCCGAGCCGCATGGCCTCGATGATCATTTGCGAGAGCGCCGCGACATCTTTGAGGCCGAGGTTGAGTCCCTGGCCGGCAAGTGGGTGCACCACATGGGCGGCGTCGCCGATCAGGGCCAGCCGCGGCGCCACGAACGCCCGCGCCAGTTGCATCCGCAACGGGTAGCTCTGTACCGCTTCCTCAAGCGTCACCTTGCCCAGGCTCGACCCCATGGCGGCCTCGATCTCGGCCGCGGCATCGGCGGCGGGTAGGCTCTTGATGCGCCCCGCCTCGGCGGTCGTTTCCGTCCACACCAGCGATGAGCGGTTGCCGGTGAGCGGCAGGCTGGCAAAAGGCCCCGCCGGCCGAAAGTGTTCGAATGCCGTGCCGTCATGCGGCAGTTCATGCGCGATGGTCGTAACCACCCCGGACTGGTGGTAGTCGTGCGACACGACGCCGATCCCGGCCATGCCGCGGAGCGCCGACATCACGCCGTCAGATCCGACGATCAGCGGCGCGGTGAGCACCTCGCCGCTCCTGAGGGTCAGCCGGGCAAGGTCCGATCCGGCGGCGTAGCCGGCGATCTCGGCCCCCTCGATCAGCTCGGCCCGCGGCCGCACGGCTTCGAGCAGCACCCGCGTCAGCACGCGGTTGGGCACCATGTGGGCGTAGGGCTCGCCTGGCGCCACGTCGCCTTCGAAGGTGAGGAACACCGGCCGCGACAGATCGCCCCGGCCCGAATCGGTGATCTTCATGGCGCGGATCGGTTGCGCCTCGGGGAGCATTGCCCCCCACACCCCCAGCGCCTCCAGCACCCGCCGCACCCCGGCGGCCAGTGCGAAGGCGCGCTTGTCGTCGGGGATGGTGAAGCTGCGCCGGTCGACCAGCGCCACGCGCACGTCGCGCTGAAAGCGAGTGAGCGCCAGTGCCAGGCACAGCCCGACGGGGCCGCCGCCAACGATTATGACATCATAGGATCGAGGGATGGTCATTGTCTGACCGTTCTGCCGCCACGCCGGTCACGACGCAAGCGTCACGCTGTCACGGCGTGCCAAAACGCTCAGCAAAAATGCGCAAGTTGCACACAATTTGGGCATTCGCCGGGACGCACAGGGGTCACAGGCACCCGACTTCACCCCTCAGTGTCACATTTGCTTAACAGAATCATACCGTTGGCGCGGCGGGGCGAAACTGGCACGGCATTTGAGTCTCTGTTGGCATTGGAAAGACCAAGCGAAATGAAAGGGGCATCCATGAAACTGGTGATCGCAATCATCAAGCCATCCCGGCTTGAAGAAGTGCGTCAGGCGCTGAACTCGCTCGACGTGCACGGCATGACCGTGACTGAAGTCAAAGGCTACGGCCGTCAGAAGGGGCATTCCGAAATCTACCGCGGCACCGAATATGCGGTGCACTTCCTGCCCAAGCTCAAGATCGAGATCGCTGTCGATGACGCCCAGTCCGACGCCATCGTCTCGGCCATCCGCGAGAGTGCCCAGACGGGCCGCATCGGTGACGGCAAGATCTTCGTGCTCGACCTTCTCGCGGTCACCCGCATCCGCACCGGCGAAACCGGCGCGTCGGCTCTCTAGCTCCCGCGCTGATTTTCAGGAGAATTGCACATGAACCTCAATAAGTCCCTGACCCTGCTGGGTACGGCCATCGGCGCATTGGCGCTCCTGGCACTGCCTGCTCTCGCTCAGGACGCCCCTGCGGCGGCACCGACCGTCGATACCGGCAACACCGCCTGGATGCTGACCTCGACCGCGCTGGTCCTGATGATGACCATCCCGGGCCTTGCGCTGTTCTACGGCGGCATGGTGCGCAAGAAGAACGTGCTGGCGACCATCATGCAGTCGTTCGCCATCACCTGCCTCGTCACCATCATCTGGTTCGTCGTGGGCTACTCGATCGCCTTCACCGATGGCGGGCCGACGCAGGCCTGGCTCGGCGGCTTCTCCAAGGTGTTCCACAACAACATCAGCGTTTCGACCCTGTGGTTGCCGGGCGTTGCGAACATTCCTGAATACGTCTTCTCGATGTTCCAGCTGACCTTCGCGATCATCACCCCGGCGCTGATCGCCGGTGCCTTCGCCGAACGCATGAAGTTCTCGGCGATGCTGCTGTTCATGGGCCTGTGGTCGATCATCGTCTACTCGCCCATCGCCCACTGGGTGTGGGGCGGCGGCTTCCTCGGCGGCCTCGGCGTTCTCGACTTCGCCGGCGGCACCGTGGTGCACATCAACGCCGGTGTCGCGGGTCTCGTCTGTGCCCTCGTCCTCGGCAAGCGCAAGGGCTTCGGCACCACCAACATGGCGCCGCACAACCTGATCCTGTCGGTCATTGGTGCCTCGCTGCTGTGGGTCGGCTGGTTCGGCTTCAACGCCGGCTCGGAACTTGCTGCCGACGGTCTTGCCGGTGCCGCCATGCTCAACACCCAGGTGGCGACCGCTGCTGCGGCTCTCGCCTGGATGTTTGCCGAGTGGATCATCGTCAAGAAGCCGAGCGTGCTCGGCATCATCTCGGGCGCTGTCGCCGGCCTCGTCGCCGTCACCCCGGCCTCGGGCTTCGTCAATCCGACGGGCGCCCTGGTCATCGGCATCGTCGCTGGCGTGCTCTGCTACATCTCGGCGGCGCACCTCAAGAAGATGTTCGGCTATGACGACTCGCTCGATGCATTCGGCGTGCACGGCGTGGGCGGCATCATCGGTGCGTTGCTGACCGGTGTCTTCGCCGACCCCGCCATCAATGCACTTGGCGCCAACCACTCGATCATCACCCAGGCCGAAGGCGTGATCGTGACCGTGGTCTGGACCGCTGTCGCCTCCTTCGTGATCCTCATGGTGGTCAAGGTCCTCGTCGGCCTGCGTCCCTCCGAGCAGGATGAAGAAGAAGGCCTCGACATCACCCAGCACGGCGAAAGCGTCAACGAGTAGCCCCTTCCTGGCGCGGCCGGCGGATCTCCTCCCCCGTCCGGTCGCGCTGGGCAAACTCCGGACAGCCCGGTTCAGGCTGGGCTGTCCGAGTCGTCTCCCGCCAGATGGTCCGATCCGGCGTGCAGTCCATGTTCCTCTTGGCCCGCCACAGAGGCTTCCCACTCGCAGACCGCATGGGCTGCACACCAGACCGGATCCTCGGCAAACGCCTCCCTCGACTGGGCCCGCTTCGCAGCGGGCCTTTTTGTTTTTTGGCCGACATCGGGAGGAGCGCGGCATGGTTAGCTTGGGATTAACCCCGTCCCCATAGGATGCCGGCTCAGTCCAGCGTATGAGTGTTTCAGCCGATGCCGGCACGTCCATTGCTCCAAGATCGCTCGCTCCCAGAGTCCACCGCCCCGGCCATCGCCATCACCATTCCTGTGCGGTTGGTCGGCATCGTCATGCTGGCGACCGTCGCCCTGCTCATGGCATCGCTCGCCTCGTGGTCGGTGGATGATCCTTCGCTTTCCTATGCAACGAGCAAACCGGTCGCCAACTGGCTGGGTTTCCCGGGTGCCGTCGTTGCGGATCTCAGCTTTCAAGTGCTGGGACTGGGCGTCATTGTCCTGCTGATTCCCCCCGCGCTCTGGGGCTGGAGCTTTGTGCGCCGCCGCATTCCGGCCAAGATGGTGCTGCGCCTCATCGCCTGGATCGGCGCGTCGGGCCTGGCGACCGGTGTGCTGGCCTTCCTCCCAACCCCCGAGAGCTGGCCGCTTCCGACCGGCCTCGGCGGGCTCATCGGCGGCGGCTTCAGCAATCTCGCAGCGCTCGTTTCAGGGTCGCACCCACAGCCCGTGACGGCCTGGCTGTTCGCCATCATCCTGCTGGCCCCCACCCTGGCGCTGTTCTGGCTGGCGCTGGGCCTCGGCGCGATCACCGTCCCGGCGCTGCCGCGTGGCAAGGCCAAAGCCGCGGGCAAGGCGCCGAGCGTCGACGAGCCCGAGCGGAACGGCATTCTCGACATCGCCATCGGCGCGCTGGTGCATCTGGGCTTTGCGGCTCAGACGGCGCTCCGCCGCGCCGTCACCCAGGCGCGCGACAACGCCGCCGCTAAGCGCGAAGCCGAGGCGGCCGAGTGGCGCGAGGGGGCCCGTGAACCGAGCATGCCCGGACGCGCCGCGCCCACCCTTGCCGACGAACGGCGGGAGCCCGCGATGACCGCCTCGCCGGCCCTGAGCGTCGAGCGCCGGATCTATTCGGCCGAACCCGAACCCGATTTCGAGGACGATTACCCGGTCGACGAGGACGATGACGAGCCGCTGCCGCCGCTGGCGCCCTTGGCGCCGGTCCGCCCGGCGCGGGTTGCGGCCCCACCCAAGCGTCCGGCCCCCGGCGCCCGCGCGGCGCGCGAGGCCCAGCCCTCGCTGCTCGAGGAACACGGCGGCTTCGAACTGCCGCCACTCAGCCTGTTGAGCGAGGCGCCGCGGCGCGGGCTAACCGACGAGCACCGTCCCGAGCGGCTCGAGGCGATGGCCCGCAAGCTCGAAGGCGTGCTCGAGGATTTCGGCGTCAAGGGTGACATCATCAACGTCCGCCCCGGTCCTGTGGTCACGCTCTACGAACTCGAACCCGCCGCCGGCATCAAGTCGAGCCGCGTCATCTCGCTGGCCGACGACATCGCCCGCTCGATGAGCGCCATTTCGGCCCGCGTCGCGGTCGTTCCCGGCCGCAACGCCATCGGCATCGAGCTGCCCAACGAGAATCGCGAGACCGTCTATCTGCGCGAAATGCTCGCCTCGTCCGATTTTGAGAAGATGAAGGGCAAGCTGCCCATCTGCCTCGGCAAGACCATTGGCGGCGAGCCGATCATTGCCGACCTCGCGCGCATGCCGCACCTCTTGATCGCCGGCACCACCGGCTCGGGCAAGTCGGTGGGCATCAACACCTTCATCCTGTCGCTGCTCTACCAGATGACGCCGGAAAAGTGCCGGATGATCATGATCGACCCCAAAATGCTGGAGCTCTCGATCTACGACGGCATTCCACATCTCCTGACACCGGTCGTTACCGATCCCTCCAAAGCCGTGATCGCCCTCAAATGGGCGGTCCGCGAGATGGAGGACCGCTATCGCAAGATGAGCAAGATCGGCGTGCGCAACATCGACGGCTTCAACCAGCGCGTTACCGAATCGGCCGCCAAGGGCGAGACCATCACCCGCACCGTGCAGACCGGCTTTGACCGCGAGACCGGCGAAGCGATCTTTGAGAGCGAAGAGTTCAACCTCGAGCCGCTGCCCTTCATCGTCATCGTCATCGACGAAATGGCCGACCTGATGATGGTCGCCGGCAAGGACATCGAAGGCGCCGTGCAGCGCCTCGCGCAGATGGCCCGCGCCGCCGGCATCCACGTCATCATGGCGACACAGCGTCCCTCGGTCGACGTCATCACCGGCACGATTAAGGCCAACTTCCCGACCAGAATTTCATTCCAGGTGACCAGCAAGATCGATAGCCGCACCATTCTGGGCGAACAGGGCGCCGAGCAGTTGCTGGGCAATGGCGACATGCTCTATATGGCCGGTGGCGGCCGCATCCGGCGCCTGCACGGGCCGTTCGTCGCCGACACCGAGGTCGAGGACATCGTCCGGCATCTGAAGACGCAAGGCTCGCCCGACTACCTCGATTCGATCACCGCCGAGGAAGAAGAGTTCGACCCGGCCGCAGCGCTCGGCGACGAGGGCGGTGGCTCGGGCGACGAGCTCTACGACAAGGCAGTGGCGATCGTCCTCAACGACAAGAAGGCCTCGACCTCCTACGTCCAGCGCCGCCTCGCCATCGGTTACAACAAGGCCGCCTCGCTGATCGAGCGGATGGAAAAGGAAGGCGTCATCTCGGCCGCCAACCATTCGGGCAAGCGCGAGATCCTCGTCGGCAACAACGCCGACGGCTATTGAGCGGCCGACGCTTCAGCGGTGCAATGTTGCATGGGCGAGGATCGCGCCGACCGCAGCGCGCAGATCCGCTACATATTCCGGGCGCATGAGCGAGCCACCGAAACGCGGATTGATCTCGAGAATGACGATCGAGCCGTCTGCCCGGCGCCGAAAATCGATATTGGCAGGGCCGTTGAACCTGAGCGGGCGCAGGAAGTGTTCAAACAGGTCAATGTCCTCGGGCGACACGCTGGATGGCCCGATGCTGAGGAAGTTCTTCCGATTGCGCATGATGAGAGTACTGGCAAGAGCGTAGCTGTAGGTGACATGCCACAGGATGCGGCCTTCGGCGGCGACCAGATGCGTGACATAGTCGATGTCGGCGTCGATCAGTTACTGGAGCAGCACGCTGTGCCCCGCAAAGCGCTCCGAGGCCAACTGCGCCATCAGTTCGGCGGCGGATCTGACAACCACGATACCTTCCCCAGCACTGCGGTTGGTCAGCTTCAGCACCGCTGGAAACGTCGCCGCGGCTCGAGGATCAAAGGTCGCGGGAACGAAGGCCGACAGGCCGTGCAAGCGGGCATATCGCTCAAACAGCGCCTTGTCGGCCAGCCGGGCTAATGCCTGCGGTGTCGGCACAAGGGCCCAGCACGGCAGCGGCATAGTCGCCACATCACGCTCGAACAGGGGAATCACGAAGCGGCGTCGCCAACTGGGCAGAAGTCCCCACCGGTGGCTGAGGGCTAACGAAAATTCGCCCAGTCCATTCCAGACCGGTGATCGCGGAGCGAGCGCTTTGCTCCAGGAGGAATTGCGGCCATGGATCTGGACTTGCGGGCGGCACAGATACTGCACGAAGCGGCGAAAGATGGTCGGGGGTGCTGACAACGTGGTGCTCTTGAAGATGCCGACTGGTTAGACGACCCGTCATCGCGCCTCAAGCAAAGCTCGGCCTCGCGACCGCTGCCTTGCGGCACGGGCCTGGACACTCCATGTCTTGCCTCAATTGTCGGCTAACGTTTAGACCTGACCGAAACGAGGATTGCGATGCTTCGACGTTCCCTGCTGGCGCTGCTTGCCGTCACCGCTGCGCTTCCGGTCACCGGCGTCTGCGCCGAAGGCGAGGCGCCGCGCAAGCTGACCCAGGATGAGATTGATCTGATCAACGCCATCTCCGCCTACAACTCGGCGATCACCACGATGGCGGGGAAATTCCTCCAGGTGGACACGCAGGGCCAGCGCATCGAGGGCGTGTTCTACCTGCAGCGGCCCGGCAAGATTCGCTTCAAGTACAACCCCCCGTCACGCGAGGAAATCCTCTCGATCGGGCAGGGCTTTTACGTCATCGATCGCAAGGAAAAGACGCAATACGCCTATCCGCAGGACAAGGTGCCGCTGCGCCAATTCCTCGATGCCAAGATCGACCTGATCAACGCGGGTCTCGTCGCCATCAACCAGACGGCCAATTATCTGACGCTGACGCTGCAGGACGAGACCCCCGCTGGCACCATCAAGGTCGACCTGGTCTTCGATAAGCAGAGCGAGGATCTTGTGCAGTGGGTGCTGACCAACCCCGACGGCACGGACCTCACCTTCTCGCTCTACGATGTCCAAAAGGGCGTCGATATCCCGGCGGCCTATTTCTACCTCAACATCAACGACTACAATAAGGTCGACCCCGGCAACTAGCGGTTGCGCGCGCACGGGGCGGCGGCGATGATGCCGGCCTTGCCGCCCCTCGAGTCCCCCATGACCGTCAGCCTTGCCACCTGGAATATCAATTCCGT
>JANXSI010000441.1 GCA_025352765.1 Devosia sp.
CCAAGTGTTAGATTCCATCCACTAGTAGGTGCAACGCAGTACTGGCGCCTGGAACATTCTTCCAGAACAATCCAGCACCGGAATAAGCAAGCGACAGGACAGCAGTCACGCAGCACAGAACAAGGCTCATGGGCCCTAACGATAGGCTGAGGATCGCGGCGTAGACCAGCAGCCGAAAAGCGAACCAACGCATTTCCACCCGGGTGACACCACGCGACGCCATGCTCCAATGCCGGCGCCGGGGATCGCCCAAATCGGTCTCCCAGCCGGCGATGTCGTTGACCACAAACGCGTGCGCAACCTGCAGCATGCTGGCCATTATCATGATCAATGCAGGCAACAGCTGAGCAGCGGAAACATGTCCGGCCGCAAAGGCAAGGCCAACAATCGGTGGCCCTTGAAGGACGATGACCTCGTCCAGCCGGACACATCCTAGACGCCGCAAAGCCCTGGCGGCAAAGCCGACAGCTGAGCTGCGAGCCTGGCTGTGCTCGCTACTGCTCATCGCGAGGTACAAGTCATTTGGCCACTGCAGTTATCGGGCACCACGGGCGGAAACGTCTGCCAGTACAGCCGCAGCCAGAGTGCAAATCCCAACTCTTCCGACCAGTAGTAGCGCCTGACATGGGCCGAGAGATCGTTGTTGTAGATCAGCGGCGGGTTGGTCGATACCGCGGCGAAATGGTCGGCAGCCAGTTGAGCGAGGATGTCAGTCGCCCGTTGGTGGCTGGGGCCGCTTGAGGTTGCATTTGGCGTCGCCATGAGACCGATCAGGTCCATCCATATTTGCTGCGCGGGAAAGGGAGTTTTGAGGCGATCCGGTGGAACGGCCAAGGGGCAACCAAGACGCTCCATCTCAGGCAATCGAAGCGCAATGATGGGCGGTGCGACTTTGTAGTAGACCCACAGGCTCTCATCGTCGAGGCGAGATGAAAGTGCGCGACAGAGGGCGTGCGCGGCTGCCGGATCCGCGGTGGCAAACCACATGAGAAGATGTATCTGGATGCCGATGTCAGCCGGATCGTAGTCTTTCCCTGGGTCGATGCACTGATAGTCCTGCTGCGGCGCAAGCCAAGTCTTGTATAGCCCATCGCTTCGCCTATAGGCGGCAATCGTATCCAGGGCTTTCGACAAGAGTCCGGGAGTAGAGCGAGGCGCCAGACGCCAGGCGAGTGCGGTGTCGTCGCTGTCTGGAGTGATGACGCAACCAAGTCGGCCGATGGAGGATGACGTCGGCAGGCCGTGGAAGCGCACGAGCCCGCTCGTCTCGATCTGGGTCGACAGAAAGTCGCGGGCGCGGTCAAGTGTAGGGAGGAGTTTCGTCTGCTCGGCGATGGGTGAGAGCACGTCGAGCATGACCGCATTGAGGAATACGTTCATCTCGGTTTGCTTGTCCGTATAGGACGTGATTTTAGTATGTCGCGTGAGCCAGTAGCCAGGGGGCTGCAACCGCTGTGCCAGGGTGCCGGTGACCGCGGGAACAGCCTCCGCAAGGATCGTTGCGGTGTCAGTCAAAGCGGGGTTTGGCGGGATGATGAGCGCGATCTTGCCCAATCGCCGTGGCTCGCTACCGGCATAAGGACGCACGAGAACAGTTGCGTCGTACGTGCCGGGCACAAGCGTTGAGACTGGAAAACGGACTGAGAAACCTGAGGGCTGGTCAGTGATGAGGGCGGCGGCGACATCGGGACGAAATACGATTTCACCGGTGCCGCCCATTTCCCGGCCGTTGACCCACACTGCAACGCCCGTAGGGGCATGTCCATCGGCCAGAACCCAACCAGCAATTTCAGCTTCTTGAGACAGGGAGACATCGCCCCCCGCAGTGTGCGTCAGCACTGTCGAAACTGTCGCGGCATCGATCGTGCCTCGCAGCGAGGTGAACAGATCCGCCGTGGCAGGTGGATGGCGCAGTTCTGCGAGGAACGAGGCTTTGCTCACGTCCCAATAGGCGGCCATGTTGTCGCGAGAGCTTATGGCCGCGAGAGCGGCATCACTGGCTCCCGTATACCAGAAGGCCCCTATGGTCTGCAGTCCAATGGATAGCCCGCCGAGCATGACCAAGACAATCGTGAGACGACTGCGCAGCCGGCCGCTAGTCGACACCATCGCGAGGCTCAGCAGCCAAACCAGGATGGGCAGCATGTCGGTGAGCCAGCGAGGCCCCCAGGACATACCCTGGCGCCAGTCGACGAAACAATAGCCGACAAGCTGCGCGATCACCGCCACTGCGAGTGCAATGGGCAACCAGCCGGTTTTTGAAGGTGACCGCAGGCTGCGCCAGATCAGCATCGGCACCAGGATCAGAAATGGCGAGAAGACAAACAATCCACGCGTCGGACTCACAAGCAGCCCCCCCAGGGCACTGAGAGGATCCCGGCTAAGATGGCTGGAATCGGCGAACTGGCCGTAGCCGCCGGCAAGATTGCCGACGAAGACCAGATTGTAGGTCACGACGAGTGCGACAGTCGCGAGCCCAGCGAAGATCAAGACCAGACGCTGGCGACCCGCCCAGCGCAATGCGAAAAACCCCATAGCTGCGGCAAAGACCGTATCTGGCTGCCTGTTGGCCGCGATCAGGGCGCAGAAGAGCCCCACAAGGGTGGCGCGGGTCCGCGTGGTAGGGCCGGTGATAAGCCAAAGCGTGGCGGTGATGAGGAGCTCGGCGAGGCCGTGCTGCCAGAGTGCTTGGCTGCTGATGACCCAGGTCGTTGTCCCGAAAGCATAGAGGAACGTCAGCGCCGCGGCGTCCGCGCGTCGACTGAGCCGCCGCAGCAGGAGAAACATGAGAGCGACAGAGGCAGCAGTGATCGCCGAGGCAGTGAGTTTCTCGAGTACATGCGCGAGCATGTCAGCGAGCAAGGGATCGCCCTGGCGTTGGGTCAGCCAAATACTGGGTAGAGCATAAAATGGCGAGATCAATGCTGGCACAATGATCGGGTAAAGCGACACCAAGTGCGAGCCAGTTCCCTTGAGCACCCAGAAGCCGGTACCGGCACGCGGATCCAGGAACGCCGGCTTTCGCCCCTGTAGTACCTGATCGGCAATCGCATTGAGTGTCAGTTTGCCGTGCTGAACTATGGAGAAGGGCAAGTATCTTGCCGCATAGGTATCGGATGCTGAAATCGTTCGACCATTCGCGTTGAATACGACAAATGCCAACAGCCCCAACAGGAGGGCGAGCTTCAGATCGCTGATACGGCGACCAGCACGGAGGCTAAGGAAGGACTGCCGAAGCCAGCTTATCGGCATCAACAAAATCTGACGGCTCACAGTGGTATCTCCGGCTCATAAAACCCCACGCCGCGAACCCTGCCCCAACGTTCGATTTTGAGCCTTCGTATGGCTTTTCGAGAGCCTCGACAATTGCCGGAGCAGTTGCTTTCTTGAGCCATCAACCGGGGACAACCGTTGTGTCTCTCGGTAATGCGACTCGCCACAGCCAGTGGAGCACATTGCCAACAGCCCAACTAACAATCGCCAAGCAAGTTAGCGATCTTGATGTCTCTGAGGCCTTCGCGACATTGATGAAATGCCCCCACAATGCTCGGGGCAAGGCGTAGCGCTTGAAGACGCAGCCGCAGCCGTTCGACCAAGGTCGGTTCGCAACAATTCTCGTCACCGACTGTCGTAGGCAAGCCCATATTTGAAGCTGCGATCCGGCTTCGATTTTGCCGCCATCAATGCACGATCGCCCCATGTGTGTTCGGCAATGACCTGAAACCCCGCATCGGTGAGCATGTCGCGAAGGCAGGGCACGGTAGGCGACCAGAAATTTGTATAGTCGTTGTTCAGGGACTTGTCCCGATGGTACGCCGCGACGCTGAGTGTCGAATTGACCGTATCGACATGGCTTTCGATGTGGGCCGTGCCCGAGCAGAGTTCGCGGACGATGTCGAGGCCACGACACATATCGGGCAAATGGTAGATCAGTCCGAGGAACAAGACGATGTCGAACTTGCCGAGATCGCGTTGCGGCAGGTCGTATATGCTTGCCTCCAGAAAGGGTATCTCACGACCAATGGCCCTTTCGAGAATGCCAAGGCCAGACCGACTCTTGTGAATGATGTCCACGGCGAGAACGTCGGCGCCGGCCTCGATAAGCTTCTTGATGAAGTAACCATCAGAGCTGCCCAGATCGAGAACCCGCATCCCTGTCAGATCTGTCGGCAGGGCCAGTAGCTTCCACATGAAACCAGGGTCATATGAGCCTGGCGTGACAACTCCAGGCAAGATTTCATAGCGGTGATGCCAGTGGGGGAGTTGAGGCAGCAGCGCCCGGATCGAGTCGGTGTGCCGATTTGACTCACGGACGCCGGCAGTTGCGTTCGAGCGTTGCTTCAGAAAACGGCTTTTCAACCGCGACCAGTCCATCGTCACTCTCCGATACGTTGCAGCCAGTCATCCAGCACGTCGTCCAGCATTTGGTTGATGCCGATAAGTGGGCGCCATGCCACCCGTGACAGTAGAAGCGTGTTATCCCCCACGGCGTTTGCTACGTCATTGGGCCGAAGTCGGCCGGGGTCGACCTGGATGTCAATTGAACGGCCAGCTCGCGCGATGAGGCCCTCCAACAGAAAACGGATCGTAACAGAGTGGCCCGACGCGATATTTAGTACCTCGCCCCATCCCGGGTCAGCCGCCGTCGCTAGATCGGCATAAAGGCGAGCGACATCACGCACATCCAGAAAATCACGCGCCACATCAAGATTTCCGACCCGAATGACCGGATCCTGGAGCCTGCGCATGATCAGGGCGACTTGCCGGGCGAAGGCGGCCACCACGTATTGCTCATGCTGCCCAGGACCCGCGTGCCAGAAGGGGCGCAGCCGAAGGCTAACCGCCGGCGATGCCGCAAGCGAGCCGATTGCCATATCGGCCCGTGCCTTGCTGTGTGCGTAGATGCCGTGCGGCTGTAGGGGCGCAGTTTCCGGTACACGTGCGAAGCTTTTGAAACTGTCGCCATAGGTGACGGCGCTACCAACGTGAATAAGCCGACACTGGCCGCTGGCCGTCACCATTTCGGCAAGGCGAACCGCCGCACGGTGATTTACGGCATCGGTCAGGGCGGGCTGCTTTTCGGCCTCGATGGGAGAAGCAATCGCGGCGAGATTTACGATCACCGACGGCGCACGGGCGATGAGCCGCGCAATCGCCCTCTCGTCGCGTATGTCGATGGCCTCTGCCGGACTTGCAGGCCAGATTGCGTCAACTCCTCGCCGGCGCAATTCGCGCACCAACCAGGTGCCTACAAAGCCGCCGCTCCCCACGATCGCGATCGGAGCTTTCATACCGCGACATCCGTGGCATCAGATGCCGAACTGCCCTGCATCAACTTCAGTCCTGACTTAGCTCGACCAGTCGCGCCGCGACAATGGCGCCCACTGCCGCCGGCGAATGGACTTCAGTCATGAATTGACGGGCTCGAACTCCGATCTCAAGCCGAAGAGCCGGGTTCTCGAAGAGTGAGCGCATGATCTCGGCGGAGGCTTCGACATCGGGGTCCGCCCAGATCTGCCCCTCGACATAGTATGGATAGTCTTCGGGCTTCACCTCAATCAGTCGATAGGGTACCGGGCATCCGGTTTCAGCGCTGACAAAGTCCACGCTGCCGGAAAAATCCGTTGCAACCACGGCCTTGCCCATGGCCATCGCTTCGGCAATGCCCAGACCAAAGCCTTCCGAGCGGTGAAGCGACACGAAGACGTCGCACGACGCGGTGAGCGCATGCATTTCCTGCCGTGTGAGGACTTCATCGATCACGATAATGCGCGGATCCTTCCGCGCCAGTTCCGCGATCTCGGCAAGGATTTTTGGCTTGAGCGGGCTTTGACCCATCGTCTTGATCACAAGTACAACCGGGGCGCCCACATCAGCGCCGAAAGCTAAACGGTAAGCGTCGAGAACCGCCTGCGGGTTCTTGCGCGATGGGTAGGACGAAAAGTCGAACGCGAAGAGATACACGGTCGCGTCAGCGGGTATCCCAAAATGGACACGCCTCGGAAGGATATCGGAGGGGATGTCGACGGCCACCGGAACATGCACCACTCGCTCAATGCCAGAGGCAACAAACGCCTCCCTAACAAAATGCGTAGGCGCCCAAACCTCATCGATCTGCGACAGCGCTTTTAGCCAGTCGGGATGAATCCGCGGCAGTTCCCAAAATGGCCGGACGATGTTGTATCGCCCAGATGTCGCGCTGCCCCCCATCGCCCGCATTGTCGATCCGATCATGTCGGCGTTCACGCAGAAGACATTGGTGCGGCGGTTCGGTACTTGAACCAGATGCGCCGAGAGCGAGCGGTCCCGCTGCCGCTGCTGGATGTCGACATCAAAATTGACGATCTCGAACGGCACTTCAGTCGTTGCCAGAGAGTGAGCAAGCGATCGCATCGCTTCACCTACTCCCATTTCGGCGAAGGGATAGCCAATAAGCGATAACCCATGCTGCAGTTGCTGATCCTTCGAGGGGAGGTGTTCAGCGGGCCAGGCAGCACCCAGCATCTCGTCGATCAGGCGGCGCCGCCGATCGGCGGGAATGTGACGGTAGAGAAACTGGATGTGAGGTCTGATGCGGAACGCTGCTGCGAGCATCAATCGGGCGATCCTTGTGCTGAACCGCTTTCTTGTACCGATTGCCTGCTGTGCCGCTGCAGCCAATGCTTGCCGCGGCATGTCCGCAAAAGTAGCGGGTATGCCTGCCTCGACCGCACCATTTGTTACATACCACTCGCCATATTGAAGCTGTGAATTGGCATCGCGAAGATGGAAGTGAGCCTGCAAGTCTGGGCGTTCCTTCCAAAGGGTATGCATCAGCTGCGTCACCACGCCAAAGGGGTTGGGATGTACGGCAGCTGGCAAGTCAAGCATCTGCGGCAGCGCTTCGAATGGATCGCCAGAAAATGGCTCAAGTTCCTCGCGAAAGTGCACGCGTGCAATCTTTGGGATTATCGTTCCGTCACGAAATGCAGCATAGCCGTAAGGTGCCTCAGACCATTTTGCGCGCGCGCTACGGTCTAGCGCTTCATGATACGTGTCGACCAGGCTACGTAGTTCGGCACGAGACGCAGTGGTCCACCGTTTTTGGTGCCTCGAAAGGACATTCCGGTTGCCCGGAACGATGCCGCTGAAATGAAAAAAGGTCAGCGGACGTCCCTCGACCAGGTAACCGTCCTCCGTTGCAGCGATCTGACGCGTGTCGAGATTCCAGTAGGCCACGTTGTAGGTAGGATCACGCAGGATGACCGTGTCCGCACAATAGGATGGCCAAAGGTCCATAAATTTCTGATCGACGAAGACGCCCTCGGCGATTCTGTTAGAGACGCATTCATGCTCGAGACGAGCCTGCCACCACTGCAGTGCGTCACGCGAGTGCGGTGTGTCGGCGATCGCCATGAACCCTAGATTGTAGGCACCTGCTTGCAGGAACGTGTGATCGTTTGGCGGTTCCGCGTGGAGGATTGGGGCAAGGCTATGGGGGGTGAGCACGGAACTGGCGCCGCTCGCAAGGGCGGCGAAAACCTCGCTGAGGGGTCGATAGACCAAAATGTCAGGATCAAGGTAGACGAGCCGGTCGTAGCCCTCGGCCAATAGCTTGGCAAAAACGAACGGCTTTACTGCGGTGCATAGCTCCATCACGTCGTAGCGAAAACTGAACGCGTCAGGTTGGGGGAGCTCGATCTCGTCGAAATAGATGACCCGATTGAATTCGGGCAACTCATTCATGGCGATCGATTCGGAAGGACCGTCGATAATGACCAGCACACGCTCAATCTGATCGCTTTGCTGTGCAAGCGAGGCGGCCAGGGCTCGCGCATAGTGAAGGTAGTTGCGCGCCGTGATCGTAAAAAACGCGGAAGTCATCTAGTCCATTCGGAACCACAGTTGGGGTCTCAGATAACCCGGATGGACGTCAGCCCTCCAGCGGTATCTTCCGGCGAACCCGAGGGCATCGGCGGGACGAGTCGGGGCGGACTGCTTGGTCAATGGTCGTCCGTTGCTCCTGTCCCGGCGCGTCCCCACGGACTGAAGAACAGTCATCAACGGTGAGCGCGTGCTGCAGGTGGCGAGGTGCCTTCGCTCCACGATGCTGCTCCTCTTCGAGGAATCGGGCTACCAGCGCCAATCCATCCCTCGGGATGGTGTATGCGAGACTGACCTCGAGGCCTGGGCAACTGGGCAATGCATGATGGCAAGTCAGTTCTTCGCAGCACTTTCCTCGCGGCTACGCAAATGCCCACAATCGCGCTGATCGTCGATCGCATGAGGGGCCAGGCGACTTTCCGCCCAACATCGCCCGGCCATCTGGCCTCGCTCCGCTGCGCTTCGCCAGCTTAGGCAGACCGCCGCTGCGCGGCGACGCCTCGGATCTTGCCGGGGCAGACATCTGCAACTCGCAAAGCCCAATGGTGGAGAGGCGGCCAAGACAGTGCCGCGACACGCGCCTCGCGACCACGTCGAGCCCCCCGATTGTTGTCAGCTGTCGTGGCTGCGGTCTCGGGAGGGGATTGAAATTCACACCCTTAGGCCTCAGGCGGCCCTTGGTCTGTGAGCGGACGCACGACAATGGCAGCTACCGGTCGCGACGATATTTGCCAATCGGAGCCGGAGTTCCGGTTTTGTCCCGCGGTCGACGGCGACCGCAATCATCAACAGTCATTTTCCAAAGGGAGGGAAAACGAGTCCCCCACACCGCAAGATCATGTCCCGTAGCGTTCTCCAATCGCATTTTTAGGCGCCAATGTGGAATTCTCCGCGTTTGCCGGGCTCTGTGGGACATGACCAAGCCAATGTCGAATAGGCGCCCTGATCCCCCCCTCGTTGGTCTTTGACCTTCCGGCGAATGCGCTGCTCAGGTATTGGCGGATTAGCGCGAGGTGGCGCGCGCTTTTTGATCAACCACTAGGTCCGGTCATACGACGGAGCGGTTGGGAGCCGGGGAGCGCCGGCATCTAGACGCGGATCCAGTCCGGCGGCAACCGATCATCAATGCTGACGTCTTTTGTGCGGGCCGGACCGGACCATCGACGCGGCGCGGCGATCGTCTTCCCCGGCGCATCCCCGAGCCAGGCTGCCCACCAGCTGAACGTCGAGTTGGCGATGATGTAGTGCGAACAAAGGGACATCAGCCTAAAGTCCTCGAGGGGGTTCGGACTGGCGATCGGCGTTAAGTCTTGCCAGTCCGAGAGGACCTCGCGGGCCCGCGGCATTTCGTCGGAAAACAAAAAATAAGTCGGTGCGGCGACGCGTTTTTCGATCTCTAGACGCGCCCCGGCGTAGTAGTCGGCCTCGAGCAAGCCGAAATTGGCGATCATCTCTGGGGTGCTGGCATAGTCCCCCCTTCGCACATGCACAGCGACAGGGTTGCGTGCGGACCGGATGGCTGCGTCGGCGTCGGTGTTAATGACGGGCAGTCGAGTAACGTCGAAGGCGACGCGAACAGCGTCCTCGTGGCCCCTGAAGTAGCGCCAGGACTGAAAGTAGCCAACGAGCGCGCAGGTCTCGTTCACTTCCTCAAAGCGCGGATCGTAGCCAAAGCCCACCCTGAGGCGCGCCGCCCCGCGAAATCGATCGGGAACCAGCCGCAGGAACGAGGCCAGCTCACGCCGCCGGCCAAAGGGCGGCACGCGGCCCTCGATCCAGTCGAGCCCGAAGGCCCTGAGCCCGAGGGGGCGATCAGGTCGGCTGTTCTTCGCGCCGAAATGCGAGCTGTCGCAGTAAAGATCGGCACCGAGGCGTTTTGCCATCGCAAGGCCCGCGGCAAACTGGAACATCTGGTTGCCAATGCCACCATAGAGCCTGACCCCGATCGCCTTGTTTGCCTGTTCTGTCACTATTCTTCAGGTCCTCCTAGATCGCCCGCGAGAGATTTAACAGACGACAGCGGGGCCGCAATTTGTTTCTGAACACCGAGGTCGGCGCCTGCGCCGAGGGGAGTGGCGGAGGTTGTGCCGCCAAGGCCGCCGCAGGCCCGAGCCTGAGCAGCAACGGGACTTGCTCGGTGCGATCGGCAGGAATGTGACGATGGAGGAACTGGATAGGAAGTCTGATGCCGAACGCGGCTGCCAGCACCAATCGGGCGATACTCGTGCTGAGCCGCTTTGTCGAACTGCTTGCCTGCTGTGCCCGCCAGGCAATGCTCGCCGGCGAACTCCAGGGCCTCGGCGGGACTAGTCGGGGCGGGCGCTTCATCAATTGGTCGTCCGTTGCTCCTGTCCCGGCGCGTCCCGCTATAGAGTCAACACTGGAGGTGCCTTCGCTCGACGATGCTGCTCCTCTTCGAGGAATCGGGCTACAGCGCCGGTCGTCGCAAGTTTGCCGACGCACTAACGGCCGCGATGGTCCCGACCGTTCAAGCTAGGCTATAGGCAGCTACCGAGGTGCAGGACTATGTTCGCTTTGATTACAGAGGTGCGGTTTGACCACGATCGTTATTCGACCACAGGCGGGAGCAGGATTCTTCTCGAACTTCAACAAAGTCGTCTCGGTGCTTTGTCACGAGGTTGAGGCTGGACGCTACGACCACGCTTTTGTCGACTGGACGATCCGTTCGCCAATTCGCCATTTTCGGTACGGGACGTCAGCCGATGGAAATATCTGGGAGCGGCTCTTTTACCCTGTTGGAGTTGCGCCCGACGGCGACGACTCCGAGTTTGCCGGGCTGTTCGGCCGGGGCGGCATGCCGACCGGAACCCGCGCCTACGACATGTACAAGTCTGGTCATCGGTGGCGACATCGATACGGCGCCATTGCCCAGAAATACATCAGGGTGCGTCCAGAGATCGTCGCCGAGGTGGATCGTATCCTCGATGGCGCCGCCAGACCCATGATCGGCATTCACTATCGCCATCCTGGGCATAATGCTGAATGCCCTAGCCCAATCCCCCCTGTCTCCGAGTTTGCCCAGCGAGCGCGTAAGATCGCTCGTGGCCAAGAAGTTGCCATCGTTCTTGCAACCGATGTTGAACCCGTGGTGGACCAGTTCCGTGCTGCCTTTGGGGCGAACCTAATCGTACAGCCAGGCGTGCAGCGATCATCCAATGACATCCAGCGCCATGAACGGATCAGTGATGACGGTTCCCTCGATGACGCGAAGCAGGTTCTCGTGGACGCCCTGATGCTGGCCCGCTGTGACGTCGTTGTTCATGTCACCAGCAACATCGTGACGGCGGTCGGCTATATCAATCCATCCCTCAGGATGGTGTATTGCGAGACTGCCCTCGAGGCCTGGGGCAATTGGGCAAAGCGAGAAGGCAAGTCGGTTCTTCGCAGCACTTTCCTCGCGGCGACGCGAATGCCCACGATTGGCTCGATCTTTGATCGCATGAGGGGTTAGAAGACTTCCCGCCCAACATCGCCCGGGCATCCGGCCTCGCTGCGCTGCGCTTCGCCAGCTTGGGCAGACCGCCGCTGCGCGGCGGCGCCTCGGAATATTGCCGCCTCAGACATCTGCAACTGGCAAAGCCCAATGGTGGAGAGGCGGCCAAGACAGTGCCGCGACACGCGCCTCGCGACCACGTCGAGCCCCCCGATTGTTGTCAGCTGTCGTGGCTGCGGTCTCGGGAGGGGAATTGAAACTCACACCCCTAGACCTAAGGCGGCGCTTGGTCGGTGAGCGGACGCACGACAATCTCAGTGCCTCGATCGCTGTGGGCACCCTGCCCTCGCCCTTTCAAAGGGTGCTGGGGATCGCCTGTGGCCAGAGGCGGGCCTCGGCGGAAGTCCGCTTCGCGCGCCAAGAGCGGCCGCCGGCAGTTCACGTGTTGCGAGGTCGCGCTGCAAGCGCAGTCGTACTGCGATCGGACGATGCTCAGACGAGGCAACCGGCCAAATCGAGGGCAGTGAATCGTTGAGGTTAGGTGTTTTTCTCTTCACGTATGAGACAACCGCCTGCGGCGCAAACCTAGTTCCCGAACGCGCTCCGAAGTCTCTGTCCGGCGAAGTCCTGCGCCGCCTTGGCCTCTGGGACAACCGCCGCCATTCCGAAGAACTCGTGTGTAACTCCGTTCCAATTCTGGTAGGCAACATCGTTGCCCGCAGCCTTGAGCTTGTCGCGCAGCTTCGCGCCTTCACTATTGAGGGGATCGATCTCGGCGGCAACGATGGTCACCGGCGGCAGACCGGATACGTCGGCAGCCCCAACGATGTCGATCCGCGGGTCCTTGGCCTCGCCTCTAAAATTCAGGTAATTGGCGACGAACCACTCAATATCCGCCTTGCCGAGCGGGACGGCATTCTGGTTGTCGACGTAAGACTTCGTGGCAAGGTCATTGCCGGCGACCGGATAAACCGCGAGAACTGCCTTCGGCTGCACCAGTTTCTGGTCCCGAGCTGCGATGGCAACATCGACGACCATGCCGCCGCCGGCACTCTCACCGGCGAGAGCAATGCGGGTGGAGTCGGCATTCCATCTCTCGGCGTTCTCCACCGCGTATTTGTAGGCCGCGATGGCGTCGTCGTGGGCCGTCGGGAACTTGTCTTCCGGGCCCTGCCGGTAGTGGACTGACAAGACGATAGCCTTAGCCTGGTTTGCGAGCGCGCGTGGCGATGCGTCATAGACGTCGAGGTCGGCGATGACCCAGCCGCCGCCGTGGTAGTAGACGATGAGTGGCAGTTTTGAGCCGGCCCCCATATCAACGGGCCAGTAGAGCCTCGCATCGAGTTCGCCAACGTCCCCCTTAATCTTAAGGTCCTGAATCTTGCCAACGGCCTCCGGCGTTGCTGGTTTTCCAGTCTTGTCGAGGATGACTGCCGCAACGGCATCGGCCGGGGTCGGCTGGGCACGTGCCGCATCCACGGTTAGCGTGCTCACCGGCTTGGCACCCAGATCCATAAGCTTTTGGATGACCGACCTCATCTCTGGGTGCGCGCGGTCAAGGGTGCCACTGTCCTTGCTTGTGGCTACGGAGTTGTCGACCGGACGAGGATCGTCTGCCATGGCGGCACCGACAAAGGAGCCAAGGGCGACAGTAGCCGCCGCAATCTTGCGGGTTACGGAATTCATGGCTGACCTCAAAGAACTGATGACGATTAGGAAACCCGCGCCACCGACGGAGTCGGCGGCGGCGCGGGTCGCGGGAAGGCGTGTCGAAGGGGTCTCAGGCGAGAAAGGGTTTCGCCGCCGCCAACACTTCTTCCT
The DNA here is from genome assembly GCA_025352765.1 of Devosia sp. Taxonomy (GTDB): domain Bacteria; phylum Pseudomonadota; class Alphaproteobacteria; order Rhizobiales; family Devosiaceae; genus Devosia_A. The sequence goes on from JANXSI010000441.1 coordinate 13,139, forward strand.
TGGTTTTGGGCTCGTCGAACGCCCCATCCCAAGACTTCTTGCCACCGATGCGGCGGACCTGCGCCGCGTGACGAGCTTCCACTGAGTGGATCTGCAGCGCAGCGGTGAGGATGTCGCCATTGGAGATCAGGTTGGCGGCCTGGCCCTTGTATGCCGCGACGCCGAGGTCTTCGAACGTCTGGCTGAGCGTCAGGTAGGTGTCGAAGTTCGTCAGCGCGTCGGCGTATTTGCCGCCCGCGGTGAGGTCGAGTTTCGGGCGCTCGAACGCGTCCTTGCCCAAAGCCTTCTTCAGGAAGGCGACGTGCGCTGCTTCATGCGCACCGATATTGGTGAACACGTCCACGTACTTAGCCGGGATCAGACCCTTGGCGTCGAGGCCCGAGCGGTAAAACGCGTCTTCTATATGTTCGAGCGTCAATGCGAACTTCAGAACGTCGACGATTTCGGCCGGAAGTTCGGCACCGAACACTTCCTGCGATGCGACGGCGAGTAGTAACGGAGCGGACGCAAGCGCGCCGAGCTTCATGGCGTTGCTCGAGAATAGGCCCCGGCGTGAGGTGACCAGACGTTCGGTGATCTCGGGATCAAGCGCGGCGACGACGGGAGAGTTCTGGTTCTGTGTCATGTGATGCTATCCTCAAACCAGCGATATGGCGGTGACGGGGGTCTTGATGAACGGGCCGGCGGCCTTGAGAACGGCGGCTGGCGTGTTCACGACGTCGAGTCCGTTCTTGTCGACCACGTCTCCCCCCGATGGCGCCGTCGTGTTCGGCTTCAACAGGTCGCGGATGACCGCGGCGTGACGGCCCTCGATGGATACGATCCGTCCGGCAGCAGCCAGATAGTCCGGGTTCTTGATGAGCTTGCCGGCGCCGTTGTAGGCGGAAACGCCGAGGTCCTCGAACGTCTTGGCGGTGGTCAGGACGCTGTCGCGCTTGGTGAAATCGACAGCAGAGAAATCGACCTCGAGGTCCGGAATGGCCTTGTCGGCTAGCGCCTTCTTGAGGAAGTCGCGATGGGCCACCTCGTGGTCCATGATGTCGGTTAGGATCGTCTTCTCGTCGTCGCTTATGTCGGCGTATGGGGTCTTGACCACCATCGTATAGAACGCCGCCTCAAGCTGCTCGAGTGCGTAGGCGTAGTTGAGAACGCCGATATCGCCCTCGCCGAGATCCGCTGCGAGCGCTGCGGAGATGCCGAAATTTGGGAGGAGGCCGCCAGCTATGGCCAGCGTCGCCGCGGTGCCTGTCCACTTTAGGACGGACCGGCGGCTCGGATTGAACTCTTTCATTCTTTTGCTCCGTGTTTGGGGCAAAGCCATATCGGCTTCGCGACGTCGGAGCAGGCAGTCGGAAAGTGGCACAATAGACAACCGCCAGAAGGCCGTATCTTTTCGCTTTGAGGGGGAACGTTTGATCGGCGGGACCGTTCGCCTGTCTGGTTTCGAACACAACACTTCGTGTTGGAACGTAAGCGGACATAAACGGTTCGTGCGAATTCCGCGTTGGTCGCGGCCGGCTTGTGATGGAGATTTTGGTCTCCGAGCCAGTTCCCGGTTCTTACTGGGGAAGTCGCAACGATAATCAATCGTCCAGCGCACTAATAATGCATACGCGGCGTGCCGCTGATGCTGACGTCAAATTGTCTAGTAGCCCTTTGTCAAATGTGCGAATACGGACATTGAACCGGGTAAGGGTCGCTGTTGAGCGGCATCTGCGTCAGCTGTTCCCGGGCGCTCATCGCTTCGCGCAATATCACGAAAGTGGCCTCGGCCACCTTACGCGCGAAAAGGGCCGCTGATGGCGCACGACTATCAAGACGACATCGACGCTATTGCCCGCATTGACTCGGTGGCGACGATTCTCGATGTCGTGTGCCGGACCACCGGGATGGGTTTCACGGCAGTTGCACGGGTAACCCAGGATCGATGGATTACCTGCGCAGTCCGGGATGACATTGCGTTTGGCCTGATCCCAGGCAGCGAACTGGACGTCAAGACGACGATTTGCGACGAAATCCGCGACAGCCGCGAAGGTGTGGTCATCGACCACGTTGCGGAAGACCCCGCCTTCTGCGGCCACCATACCCCACTGCAGTATGGCTTCCAGAGCTACATCTCAATGCCGATCATCCGCGAGGATGGTTCGCTCTTTGGCACCCTGTGCGCAATCGATCCGAAACCGGCCAAGCTCAACAATCCCGAGACCATCGGGATGTTCAAGCTCTTCGCCAAGTTAATTGCCGCCCAACTCGATGCCGAGGACAAGCTTGCGCTCGTCAACCACAGCCTCATTGTCCAGCAGCGCGAGGCAGAGCTGCGAGAACAGTTCATCGCGATCCTCGGCCACGATCTGCGCAATCCGGTTTCGGCTATCAGCGGGGCGGCGTCACTGCTTTTGCGTGAAGACCCGAACGAGAAGTCCAAGCTTGTGCTCTCGATGATGCAAAGCACCGTCCATCGAATGACCAGCCTGATCGACAACATGCTGGACTTTGCGCGCGGTCGACTGGGCAGCGGTATTGCTCTGGACAGGATTTCGGATTTTCCCATAGAGACCACACTCAATCACGTCGTCGACGAAATCCGCGCCGCTCATCCGAACCGGAGGATCGAGACGTCGTTCGATGCGATAGGCGAGATCTATGCGGACCACGACAGGATCGCGCAGCTATTTTCTAACCTGCTGGCAAATGCGGTCGTCCACGGAAGCCTCGATCATCCGGTGCGCGTGATTGCTTTGCTCACGGCAGGCACATTCGTTCTGACGGTCGCCAACGCTGGTAGGCAAATTTCTGGGCAGGAAGTCGAGCACCTGTTCCAGCCGTTCCATCGGCGCAAATTTGGCAAAAACCGCCAAGGGCTGGGCCTAGGACTCTACATCGTTTCGCAGATTGCCGAGGCCCACGGGGGAAAGGTGCTGGTTGCGTCGTCTGCGACCGAAACGCGATTTACGTTCACGATGCCAGTGGATGCCCGGAAGGAAGCTGCCGACAAGTCCTCTGCGGAAAGGGTTCGAACTCCAAGCCGGTCCGCTGCCAGTTTCTGGGACTTCGTGGTTGGACAAAGGTTCGGCCCAGACCCTTGGGGCGACTTTGTGCATCGTCTGTCGCGCGGGGAGGTTGAGCGTCCCCCCGAGGTTAGGCATTGGCGCGAGGTGAAGGCGATCCTCGACGCGCAGTTCATTGATGCCGATGGTCGGGAAATTCGACGTGCCTGGAAAGCATTCAAGGCAGGCGGCGCACCGGCAAAAGTTCCCTCGCCGTAGATAGCCGGGGTAAGTGTATGTCGTTTGCGAATTCGGCGCGCAGGCAACTCCGCATTCAGAGTTCTTTTGGGCCAGCAGCGTCCTCAGGCGATTTCCCCAATGCGCCAAAAACGCCAGTCCTAAGCGCTGACTTGCCGTCCCGACGCGCAGGGCACAGAGTATTTTGGACCACTTGGGAGGCCCGGCCCGCATGGCACACATCAACAAGGTTATGCGTTCGATCAATCAGCCCGGTGAGAATATCTGCGTCGACATATTTGTTCGTCCCGACGGCAGCTTCGGCTTGGAGGAATACCGGAGAGAGCCGGAGGATGGGCGAGGTTGGTATCCGATCGGCTACTACGCGGAGCAGAGATTCACTAACCTAGATATCGCCTTAGTGGCGGCCCGAAGCGCAGTGTCTTGGCTCAAGACCACTAGTGGATGGAATCTAACACTTGGTGCCCTCGTCTGACGGCGGCGATGATGCGGTCTGGGTCGGCGGTCCAGGTGA
>JANXSI010000446.1 GCA_025352765.1 Devosia sp.
CAAGCCCGATTTCACCATCCTCGACACCGATGACCAGATCCGGCTGATCAAGCAATTGCTCGAGGCCGACAACATCGACGAGAAGCGCTGGCCGGCTAAACAGTTCGCCGGCATGATGGACAACTGGAAGAACCGCGGCATGTTGCCCAAGGACGTGAGCGCGGCGGAAGCTGGCGCCTACGCCAATGGCCGGGCGCAAAAGCTATATGCCGACTACCAGGCGCGGCTCAAAACCCTCAACGCCGCCGATTTCGGCGATCTGCTGCTCGAGGGCATCCGGCTGTTCAAGGAAAACCCCGACGTTCTCGCCGAGTACCATCGCCGCTTCAAATACATGCTGGTCGACGAGTATCAGGATAGCAACGTTGCCCAGTACCTCTGGCTGCGCCTCCTCGCCCAGGGCAAGCCCGCGAGCGAAGCCAACATCTGCGTCGTCGGCGACGACGACCAGTCGATCTATGGCTGGCGCGGCGCCGAGGTCGACAACATCCTCCGCTTCGAAAAGGATTTTCCGGGCGCCAAGGTGATCCGGCTCGAGCGCAACTATCGCTCGACCAGCAACATCCTCGCCGCCGCCAGCCACCTCATCGCCCACAACGAGTCCCGCTTGGGCAAGACGCTGCAGACCGATGTCGGCGAAAAGGGCGACCTCGTCGGCGTCACCTCGGTCTGGGACAGCGAGGAAGAAGCCCGCCAGATCGGCGAGGAAATCGAGCAGCTCCAGCATCAGGGCAGCAAGCTCGACGACATCGCCATCCTCGTCCGCGCCTCCTACCAGATGCGCGAATTCGAAGAGCGCTTCATCACGCTGGGTCTCAACTACCGGGTCATCGGCGGCCCGCGCTTTTACGAGCGCCGCGAAGTCCGCGATGCGCTCGCCTATCTGCGCATGGTCGCCAACCCGACCGACGATCTGGCCTTCGAGCGCATCATCAACGTGCCCAAGCGCGGCATCGGCGACAGCACGATCAAAACGCTGTTCGACACGGCCCGCGCCACCCGCCAGCCGCTGTTCCTCGCTACCCGCACCATCCTCGAAACCGAGGAACTCAAACCCAAGCAGCGCACGACGCTGCGCGACCTCGTCGGGCAGTTCGACGACTGGGCCGAACGCTCGCGGTCGATCCCCCATGCCGAGCTGGCCGAGCAGATCCTCGATGAGAGCGGCTACACCGCCATGTGGCAGGCCGATAAGGCGCCCGACAGCCCCGGCCGGCTCGAGAACCTCAAGGAGCTCGTCCACTCGATGGAGGAGTTCGAAACCCTCGGCGGCTTCCTCGAGCACATCTCGCTGGTGATGGACCGCGACACCGGCGAAGGCGATGATGCCGTCTCGATCATGACGCTGCACGGCGCAAAAGGCCTCGAATACGACACGGTCTTCCTCCCCGGCTGGGAAGAAGGCCTCTTCCCCAGCCAGCGCAGCATGGACGAAAGCGGCCGCGCCGGCCTCGAGGAAGAGCGCCGCCTCGCCTATGTCGGCATTACCCGCGCCCGCAAACGCCTGCGCATCAGCCTCGCCCAGAACCGCCGCATCCACGGCCTCTGGCAATCGGCCATTCCCTCGCGCTTCCTCGACGAACTGCCGCCCGAGGCGGTCGAGGTCAAGGACACGGGCTCCGCCTATGGCGGCTACGGCTATGGCGGGCGGAGCTCATCGCGGTTCTCGACCGCCGACCCCTTCGACAGCGCCTACGAAACCCCCGGCTGGCAGCGCGCCCGCACCCAGGCAGCCTCCCGCAAGGGCGGCGGCCCGATGACCATCGACGGCGACCTCGTCGCCCGCTCCGTCGACGACGGCCGCGGCAGCAAATACAGCGTCGGTGAAAGGGTGTTCCACCTCAAATTCGGCTACGGCCGCGTCGACCAGCTCGAAGGCAACAAGCTCACCATCGAGTTCGAAAAGGCCGGCCGGAAGAAGGTGCTGGACAGCTTCGTCAGCAAGGGGTGAGCCCCTCCCGTTAACCCCTCGTCAATCTCTCCGTCAGGCTGGCGACAGCCCCGGCGCGCAGCTTGCGCCGAGGCAAACCCGCCTCAAGGAGACCTGCGATGAACGTATCGAGCGCAGCGAGCGTCGCCCGCACCCAGGCGACGGTTGCGAGCAAAGAAGCGGCCGAAACCCCGGGCGCCCCCGACCATGACGGCGATGCCGACGACGCGGCCAGCGCTGCTGCGACGGTGAAGGCCGCCCCGGCCCCCGGCACCGGCACCAAGGTCGACAAGACCGCCTGACCAACCGGCCGCGGCTGGGACGCGGCCACCTGGCCCCTCCTGCCTCAGGCCTCCGGGTACTTCGCCTCGATCTGCGTAAAAAACGCCTCGGCCAGCCGCGCCAGCGTCGCCCGGTCGAGCACGATCTTGTCGCCCATCGCAATGCCGGTCACCGACTTGGCGGCAACGTACTTGATCGTCGAATCCTCGCTCATGATCCCGTCATGCTCGAGCAGCGACGCGGCGAGCAGCCGCACTTCGTTGAGCGGGTTGCCGTCCTTGCCC
>JANXSI010000468.1 GCA_025352765.1 Devosia sp.
CACCCCGGCCAGCACGATCCGATCATCGATCGAGTAACCTGGGACAAGGTTCAGGCAAGGCTCGCCGGCAACACGCAGGGCGAGCGGAAGCGCCGGTCACGGGCCGCGACACTGACGCCGATGCTAGCCGGTCTGCTCTACTCCGAGGCAGGCAATCGGATGGTCCCCAGCCACGCGATCAAGGCCGGGCGTCGATACGGGTACTATGTCGAGGAGATCACCGCAAACGGCACTGCCTCCCGATCATCGCGCGCCGACAGCGTTGCCGAACTCCTCGGGTCGTCTGCCTCGACTGCGGCCCATCCTGGGTTCACCGGCTCGAACCGGGCTGTCGCACTGCGGCTTCCCGCCGGTGAGATCGACGCAGCGGTTCTTGCCGGGATCACGGAGTTCCTGACCGACGAACACCGGCTGCTTGCTGCCATCGGCAAGATCGAAGCTCAGCAGGTTCAACAGATCATAAGCGGTGGTAGCGATCTCGCGGACAAGCTCTCGGCTCCGACGCCAGCTCTTCTGGCGTCGCTGTTCAAACGAATAGTCGTGTCGAGCCAATCGGTGGGTTTGGTGCTGAACACGGCCGGTCTGCGGCATGCCCTTGGCGTTCCCGCAGCGAACCCGCCCAACGACGACACTCGGATCGATGTGCCACTGACATTTCGGCGCCGCGGGCGGCAGATGAAGATCACGATGGGCGGTAGATCCGCCGGCCCCGCCAGCACTGTCGACTCGACGCTCGTGACCGTTGTCGCCCGAGCGTTTGACTGGTTCGAGCGGCTGTCGACCGGAACGGCAAGGTCGGTCAATGACATCGCCGAGGCCGATGGGTTCGATGCGGGTTACGTCAGTCACGTGCTGCCACTGGCGTTCATGGCGCCGATCGAGATCGAGGCTATCCTCGCGGGCAAACAGCCCGCCGATCTGACAGCGGATCGATTGATCTGGCGGGAGGAGATTCCAGAGCTGTGGCCGTCGAAGAATGCCTAGACTGCGAGGCGCGCCGCCGAAATTTCGCGACAGACATCTAACTGGCGTTTTGCAGGCTACAGACATCGGAGCATGTCTGAGAAGGCATTTTTGGATCACTGCCAGCGCCGCGCCTGAAGCGAAGTGATACGGCACGATGCTTTCCCCGCCGGGGTGCGCGGCATTTTCTATGCGACCAACGACATTGTAAGCGCCGGAGCAATAATCCATCATTGAAGTGGCAGGATTGTCGCGCTGCGCCAGAGTAAAAGTCCGGCAGATGATAGCGTGTAAATCGGCATCGAACTCGACGCCGATCACCCCGCTAATGGGTTCCTTCTTCGACGCCGATCCTAACAATTTCTTGGCGCTCAGCAGGAAACTGCCGCAGTCGAGGAGCCTCGACAGGTGTCTCGCTTGCCGACAAGCAATACCCAAGGCTCGGATGTGGGCGCCGTCAGGATCGGAGATGACGCATTCACTCTGCCATTATCGGCGAAGTCACCGGACCGCGGATCGAACCAAAGGTAGGGTAATTCTGTGTTCAAGCCACCAATCGCAACATCGCCGCCTCTCGGAAGATAAACTATGTATAGGCTGCCGAGTTTCCCAACGGCCTGGGGGCCGATTTCAGGCAATCTTGTCATATCGGTGATATCATACCCCGCGAGCGCCTTTCCAATTAGACCGGCAAACCGACTCCCTGGAAGCGCCGTCGCTTCGCGCCAAGATACCCCTGGCGAATCTGCCCAATCGGGCCAGCCTTTTTCATCGCGCGCAATCTTCCATTGCCACAGGCCACCTGCTCCATATACGATACCCATGGTTCCTCCAGAGGTTAGATTGAGCCACGCCTCCTCTCCCTGCCACCAACCGGCGCCATTGGCTGCGTCCCTAATTCCCTCATAGGTTGGTTCACCGTTCGCAATAGCCTTAACCGGCAACACCTCTGCCATCGGGCGAACCTTGCCCTGAAGGTGTTCGCCATTGTGGCCGGTTTGGGTCCATTGGAAATCAAGCCAATCAGCGGACTGCTGGGAATGCGGCCACTCGCTTGGACTATAGTGAAAGCCGGTGGGCTGTTGGTAGGCGTCCCATCGCTCAATCTCCTCGCCGCAAGCGATTGTGCTGCGGTAAGCGCCCTGTCCATCTGCGCTCACGAGCCACATGGCAGGTCGCGCCCCATATCGGGCGACCAGGTACCGACAGTAGCGAGCATACTCTTCGGGGACCGCCTTTCCACCTAGGGTCCTTAGGCCCTTCCAACCGTAGCCTTGAAATACCGGCTGCAGTACGGGGGCGATCCCGCGAAGGTAAAGAATCTCAAAGAGCCTATCGAGATAATGGAAGTATTCAGGACGCAGTTCATTGAGGTGCCCCTCGGGCAGGTCTTCGAAGCCAACATCAAACCCACCAACCTCGGTACGGCTTCTTGGACCTCGAGCGTCCTGGTCGGGCTGAACGCTCATTAAAAGTGCAGCGTTAAATCCTTTAGATTGACGGTCTGCAGCATACTCCGTCACAGCTTCCACTGTTGCGCGCCAAGGCAAGGCCCATGGTGTGTCGGCAACCATAAAGAACGGTGTTCCATCTTGGAAGACGACATTGCGTTTTCCATGCGACATCTTTAGCAACCCGTGACGGGAAAAGGCTGTCTCTGAGTCTACGGGCGCGGCGACCGCTTCGATGGCTCCTGAGAGTCCGTTTAGGCCTGGATCACCGTCACGGTCCGACGCTTTCCAATGCCAGGTACCGAACGAACGGTCAGAGGTGAACCGCACGCGAAAGGTTTGATCGCCGTCCCAGAACATCGGCCTACGTATGGCAGCGCCGTCGGCAGCCACAAAATCTACCCAAGCTTCGACGTCGGTGTAGGGATTGGTGGTGTTCCGAC